>JAKPAM010000115.1 GCA_029779435.1 Pseudomonadota bacterium
AACCGGCCGCCGGCGCCGACGGCGACTGGCGGGTCCGCTTCGATCAATGGCGCACCGAAAACGGTGCGCCGCGACCATCCCGCCTCGTCATCACGTATCCGGACCGGGTCGTCCTGCGGCTGGTCGTCGACGGCGACGCTGGACGCTGACCGCCTCTCGCGTTACGCCTTATCGCCACCCTCCCTACGCGCCCACGCCGCATGCCCGCCTTCCTGCACGACCTGGCCGCCCCCGCCAAGCTCAACCTGTTCCTGCACGTGACGGGCCGCCGCGATGACGGCTACCACCTGCTCGAAACCGTGTTCGAGCTGATCGACCTCGTCGATTCGATCGACCTGGACGACGACCCCGGCGGTGCGATCACGCTGGCGACGCCGACGCCCGGCGTACCGCCGGAAGCCGACCTGACGGTGCGAGCGGCCCGCCTGCTGGCGCGCGAGGCCGGCATCGCGCGCGGCGTGCGCATCACGCTGCGCAAGCGCATCCCGATGGGTGCCGGCCTGGGCGGCGGCAGCTCCGATGCCGCCACGGTGCTGCGCGGGCTCAACACGTTGTGGGACCTGCACTGGCCGCGCGACAGGCTGGCCCGGATCGGACTCGCCCTGGGCGCCGACGTGCCGGTGTTCATCGCCGGCGAGCCCGCGTTCGCGACCGGCGTCGGCGAGCACCTGCTGCCGATCCCGCTGCCCCGGACGCGCTACGTGTTGCTGATGCCCGACGCGCACGTGCCCACCGCAGCGGCTTTCGGGGCCGACGATTTGACACGCGATACGAAGTCCCTCAAAATCGATAGTCTTTCGCAGCTGGAACAGGTCCTTCAGGCCATCGGGCGCGGAAAAAACGATCTGCAACCGGTCGTGGCGCGTCGGTATCCTGATGTCGACCATGCACTCGCGTTGCTGAGACGGGCGGCCCGTACAGCGGGATCTCCCGACGCCGCGGTCCGGATGTCCGGTTCTGGCGCATCGGTTTTTCTGCCGGTCGATGGAGAGGCCCAAGCCGCCCGGGTGATGGATTACCTGGGCGATGCGGGTGTCCGGACGGACCCGGACGGCACGCGATTCGATCGATCGGCCTTGCGGGCCTGGATAGTCGAATCGTGGCGAGATCCGGCGATCATTCGATCGGCGGAGCAGTAACAGGCAGTACGCTTGGGGAGTCGCCAAGTTGGTTAAGGCACCGGATTTTGATTCCGGCATTCGAGGGTTCGAGTCCTTCCTCCCCAGCCAGTTCTCCTTCACCGTTTCGGTGTAATCCCATGCTTCCCGTCAATTGGCGCGGTTCAGAGCCTTCCATGCGCAAGGACGAGCATTCCGAAGGCCTGATGGTCTTCACCGGCAACGCGGTTCCCAAGCTCGCCGGCGACATCGCAAGTCACCTGAATATCCCCCTGGGTCGTGCCAGCGTCGGCCGCTTCTCCGATGGCGAAGTGATGGTCGAGATCCTGGAGAACGT
>JAKPAM010000119.1 GCA_029779435.1 Pseudomonadota bacterium
GGGCGCGGCCGCGTCCAGCAGCGCGTCGCACAGCGCCGGATAGCGAACGACGTGGCCCAGGGCCGGCACGCCGTGCTCGTCCGCGCCCAGGCGCACCCGGCCCGGGTGGCCCTGCAGCGAGACCTCGATCGCGTGAATCGGTGCGGCCGGTATGGGTGCGGCCGGCGGCTGCGCGCAGATTCTGGCCAGCAACTGCCACGAGCCGGCGCTCAGCGCCAGCGTGCGCAGCGCCATCGCCGGCGGCAGCGCCCCCCGCGTGGCATCGAGTTCGATGCGTGCCGGCGCGATGCCCTGGCGCGCGAGCAGCAGGCCGAACGACAGCGCCACCGGCCCCTTGCCGACGACGCGCACCCTCATCGCGCGGCGGGCGCCGCGGCGACGCCGGCGCGCGAGCCCGCGTCGCGCATCAACGCTTCGATGTCGTCGGCGCGCGTGGGGGCGTCGGCGGTCAGGATCTCACGGCCGTCCGCGGTGACCAGCGCGTCGTCCTCGATGCGGATGCCGATGTCGTGATAGCGCGCCGGCACGTCGGCGGCCGCCCGCACGTAGATGCCCGGTTCGATCGTCAGCACCATGCCCGGCCGCAGCGTGCGCCACGGCTTGCCCGGGCCGCCGTCGGCCTGTCCGGGGTCGCTTGCGCCGGGCTGGCCGGGCTCACGGTAATCGCCGCAGTCGTGCACGTCCATGCCGAGCCAGTGGCTGGTGCGGTGCATGTAGAAGCGCCGGTACGCGCCGCTCTCGATGACCTCGTCGAGCGAGCCGGACAGCAGGCCGCAGTCGAGCATGCCCTGCGCGAGCACGCGCACGGCCGCGTCGTGCGGATCGTTGAACGAGTTGCCCGGCCGCGTCGCCGCGATCGCCGCGTGCTGCGAGGCCAGCACGATGTCGTACAGCTCGCGCTGCGCCGGCGTGAAGCGGCCGTTGACCGGAAACGTGCGCGTGATGTCCGACGCGTAGCCTTCCAGCTCGCAGCCGGCGTCGATCAGCAGCAGCTCGCCGTCGTTGAGCACGCAATCGTTGCCGCGGTAGTGCAGCACGCACGCGTTGCGGCCGCCGGCGACGATCGAACCGTAGGCCGGAAACGGCGAGCCGTTGCGGCGGAACTCGTGCAGCAGCTCGGCCTCGATCTCGTACTCGTGGCGACCCGGCCGCGACGCCTGCATCGCGCGCACGTGCGCGGCCGCCGAGATGCGGCCGGCCCGGCGCATCACGTCCAGTTCGTACGCGTCCTTGACCAGCCGCATCTCGTCGAGCGGCACGCAGATGTCCATCGCCTGCGTCGGCGCGCTTATGCCGGTGCGCGCCATCGCGCGGACCTCGCCGAGCCAGCGCTGCATGCGTGCGTCCAGTTCGGCGCTGCTGCCCAGCGCGTAGTAGACGGCCGGCTGGTCGGCCAGCAGCCCCGGCATCTGTGCGTCCAGTTCGTCGAAGCGCAGGCCCCGGTCGAAACCGAAGGTCTCGGTCGCGGCGGCCGGCCCGTACCGGAAGCCGTCCCAGATCTCGCGTTCTTCGTCCTTGGGGCGGCAGAACAGGATCGACTCGGTCGTGTCGCCGGCCACGCGCAGCACCAGCGCGGCCTGCGGCTCCGGAAAGCCGGTCAGGTAGTGGAAGTAGCTGTCCGAGCGATACGGATAATCGCTGTCGCGGTTGCGCATCACCTCGGCGCCGGTGAACACGATGGCGACGCCGCCGCCGCGTGCGCGCATGAAGTCGGCGAGTTGCCGCCGCCGACGGGCGGTGATTGCGGTCAGTGTCATCGGGCAGGCCTCTTGTCGATCGGCTGTCTCGTCGACCGGTCGATCGGTTGTTGATCGGATGATTGGCCGAACGGGGCCGGCAATCAGGTTATACGGAACCGCCGGCGCGTGGCGCGGCGCCGGCAGCCTCGTGGCGCGTGCGCGTCAGCTCTGCGTCCAGCTCGGCCAGGCGCTGCGGCGTGCCGATGTCGAGCCACCGGCCGATCAGTTTCTCGGCGCCGGCGCGCGACTGGCGGGCGGCTTCGCGCAGCAGCGGCGCCAGCGGCGCGCGCCGGCCGGGCTGCAACCCGTCGAACAGCGCGGGCGCATAGACGCCGATGCCGGAGAACGTGAGCAGCCCGAGGCCGCCGCGACCGGTGTTGCCAGCGCCCTCGGCGCCGCCAGCGCGGCTGACGCCGCCGATGTCGCCGACATCGCCGACATCGCCGACATCGCCGACATCGCCGACATTGTTATAGAGCCGCCCGCCGCGCAGCGCGAAGTCGCCATCCGGATGATGCGGGGGATTGTCGACGAGCACGCACCAGGCCAGCAGGTCACCGATGCGCATCTGCTCGGCGATGCCGCGCGCGCGGCCGACGTCGAAGTCGCAGAACACGTCGCCGTTGATGACCAGGAACGGGCCGGGGCCCAGCATCGGCAGCGCGGTCGCGATGCCGCCCGCGGTCTCGAGCGCCTCGGGCTCGGCCGAGTAGCGGATCGACAACCCGAACTGGCGGCCGTCGCCGAGGCCCTGCTCGATCACGTGGCCCAGGTGCGCGTGGTTGATGACGACGTCGCGGAACCCGGCCGCGGCCAGCCGTTCGAGATGCCAGGCGATCAGCGGCTTGCCGCCCGCGGCCAGCATCGGCTTGGGGCAGGTGTCGGTCAACGGCCGCATCCGTTCACCGCGGCCGGCCGCCAGGATCATCGCCTTCATCAGAACGTGAAGCCGACGCGCCGGTCGGTCTGCGGATCGGGGTCGAGCGTTTCGAGCAGGTGCAACAGCGGCGTGAGCGCCGTGTAGCGCTGCATCGTCTTGACCGCGTACTGGCGCACGAGCGGCATGTCGGCCAGGTAGCGGTCCTTGCCGTCGCGGTAATACAGGCGCGCGAAGATGCCGAGTATCTTCAGGTGCCGCTGCAGCCCCATCCATTCGAAGTCGCGGTAGAACTGCCCGACGTCGTCCGCCACCGGCAGGCCGGCCCGGCGCGCGTGCTCCCAGTAGCGCACGACCCAGTCGAGCACCTGCTCCTCGTCCCAACTGATATAGGCGTCGCGCAGCAGCGACACCAGGTCGTAGGTGATCGGCCCGTACACCGCGTCCTGGAAGTCGAGCACGCCGGGATTGCGCGGGCCGTCGAGCCGCATCAGGTTGCGCGAGTGGTAGTCGCGGTGCACGAACACCCGCGGCTGCGCCAGGTTGTTGTCCAGCAGCAGGTCGAAACTCGTGCGCAGGATGCCGCGCTGCCCGTCGGTCAGCGTCGCGCCGCGGTGGCGGCCCAGGTACCAGTCCGGAAACAGCGACAACTCGCGGTCGAGCAGCGCGCGGTCGTAGTCGGGAAACACGCCGGGTCGGCTGGCGACCTGCATGCGGACCAGCGCCTCGGTCGCGTCGCGGTACAGCGTCGCAGCGGCGCCACGGTCGGCATCGAGGCAGTCCAGGAACGTCATCGCGCCGAAGTCGTCGAGCAGCAGGAAGCCCTGGCCCAGGTCGGCGTCATGCACTTCAGGTACATTGACGCCCGCCGCCCGCAGCACCTGCGCGGCGTGCACGAACGGCCGGCAGTCTTCCATCGGCGGCGGCGCGTCCATGACGATCATCGGGACGGCGCCGTCGCGCGCGGGCAGCAGCCGGAAGTACCGGCGGAAACTGGCATCATCCGAGGCCGGCCGTAAGCTGGCGGTGTCGAGCCCGAAGCGCTCGGCCAGCGGCGCCAGCCATGCGGCCAGCGCCTCGTGGCGCGCGTGTGCTTCGGATTCGTGCCGCGCGTGCGATTCAGCGCGAGGTTGCGCTTCGGCGGCGGACGACGGATCGTCGGATCGATCGGAACGGGAAGAGGGAGTGCGGGGTGATGGATCCTGGGCAGCGGACATCGTGGAGGCGTTTCGGGCGGATCACTGAGAATCGCTTCGTATAATAGAGCATGCGTGTTCGACCCGGCTTACTGGCCGTGCTTGCCTGTTTTTCCGGGGGCGGCATGGCGCAAGACAATCTCCCCGCGCCGCGGCTCAAGTTCGAGCACGCCTTGTCGGAAACCCACGCTGCGGCCGACGAGGGTCGGCCGATCTTCGTGTCGGGCGACCAGTTCGAGGGCCGCGCCGATCGCGACGCCACGTTGACCGGCAACGCCCAGTTGCGCAGCGCCGGCACCGTCATCACCGCCGACCGGCTCACTTATTACCCGGAGGACGACGAGGTCGCCGCCGTCGGCAACGTGCGCGCGTTCCGCGAAGGCAACGTCTTCGCCGGCCCCGAGCTGCAACTGAAGCTCGATGCCAACGAAGGGTACTTCGCGTCGCCCGAGTACGAGCTGGGCCGCTTCGGCGGACGCGGCCGGGCGTCGCGCGCCGAGTTCCTGGGGCCGCAGCGGATGCGGCTGTACGAGGCGGTCTACACGACCTGCGTGGCCAGCGATCCGGACTGGTACCTGCGCACGCGCGAACTGGAGATCGACCAGTCGAAGGAGGAGGGCGAGGGCAAGGACGGCCAGCTTGTCTTCAAGGGGCGCAACGTGCTATGGGCGCCGGCGTTCTCGTTTCCGCTGACCGACGAGCGCCGCAGCGGCTTCCTGGCGCCGACGTTCCAGATGAACAGCCGGACCGGCTTCCAGGTGTTGTCGCCGTACTACTTCAACCTGGCGCCCAATCGCGACCTGACCGTCTACAACCGGCTGATGACGCGCAACGGCTACCAGTTCGGCTCGTGGCTGCGCTACATGGAGCCCAATTACTACGGCGAACTGCGGCTGGAGCTGAACCCCCATGACCGCAATACCGGCACGACGCGGTACTTCTACGGCACCACGCATACGGTCCGCAACCTGATGGGCTGGACCGCCGGGTGGAACGTGCGCGGCGTGTCCGACGACAACTATTTCGTCGATTACTCGGCGTCGATCCTGAACAGCGCCGAGCGCAACCTGCCGCGCGACGTCTACGCGATGCGCGCGTTCGGCGACTGGAACCTGACGGTGCGCGCCACGCGCTACCAGAACATCCTGACGGCGCGGCTCGGCCCGGCCTACGAGCGGGTGCCGCAGGTCACCGCCAACTACGCCAAGTACGATTACCACGGCTTCGACGTCACGACGCTGGTCGACGTCGCCAACTTCCGGCGTCCGCTGATCGATTCGGCCGAGGGTTTGCGCAGCGTCGTCAATCCGCAGATCGCGTATCCGATCACGCGCCCCGGGTGGTTCCTGACGCCGCGGGCCGGGCTGCATCTGACCAACTACCAGATGAGCAACGACCCGGCCTACAACGGTGACAGCTACAGCCGTGCGCTGCCGACGGTCTCGCTCGAAGGCGGATTGATCTTCGAGCGTCCGTCCAGCCTGTTCGGCCGCGACGCGACCCAGACGCTCGAGCCGCGGCTGTTCTACACGTACACCCCCTATCGCGACCAGTCGCGGATGCCGGTGTTCGATTCGGGCGTCGCGGACTTGAGCTTCGCGCAATTGTTCTCGTCGAACACGTTCGTCGGCAACGACCGCATCGCCGACACCAACCAGTTGACGGCCGCCGTCGTGTCGCGCTTCATCCGGCCCGACACCGGCATCGAGGCGCTGCGGCTGGCATTCGGGCAGCGCTACTATTTCTCGCAGCAGCGCGTGACCCTGCCGGGCATCGACAACACGACCGACCGGCGTTCGGACCTGCTGTTCGCGGCCAGCGGCGAACTGAGCCCGGAATGGAACTTCGACAGCGGCCTGCAATACAGCCTGGCCGACAAGACGTTCCCGCGCGCCAACATCGGCGTGCGCCATACGACGCGCGACGGCAAGATCCTGAACCTGAGCGTTCGCTACCTGCGCGAGAGCATCGGCCAGTTCGACGTCGCGTGGCGCCAGCCGGTCGCGCGGCGCTGGATGACGCTGGGCCGGGTAAACTACTCGTTCCTGAAGTCCGGCGTCGATCCGCTGACGGCTCTGCCCGTCGGGCCGGGTCTGGTCGAGGGGCTGTTCGGCGTCGAGTATCGCGAGGACTGCTGGCTGCTGCGGCTGGTCGTCCAGCGCTACGTGACGGCCGCCAGCACGCGTACGACCGCATTCTTCGCGCAGATCGAGTTCAGCGGCCTGGGTACGCTCGGCACCAACCCGGCCGACGCGATCCGCCGCAACATCCCCGGCTACCGGTTGAGCAACGAACGGCCTGAGCTGCCGTCGCGCTATTTCGGATACGAATGATGAACAAACCAACTGACCGGATGCGGCGCGGCGGTGTCGCGATCATCGCGTCGCTGGCCATCGCCGGCCTTTCGCTGGTGCCCGCAGGCGCCGCGCGGGCCGTGGTCGAACCCGTCGACCGGGTCGCGGCCGTGGTCAATACCGACGTCATCACGCTGGGCGAACTCGATGCGCGGATCCGCAGCGTCGAGATGCAGTTGCGCCGCCAGAACGTGCAGATGCCGCCGGCCGAGGTGCTGCGCTCGCAGGTGCTCGAACGGATGATCATCGATCGCGCCCAGGTGCAACTGGCGCGCGAGCAGGGCGTGCGGATCGACGATTCGCAGGTCGACCGGGCGGTGGCCGGCGTCGCCGCGCAGAACAAGCTGTCCGTCGTCGAACTGCGCAGCCGGCTCGAAGAGGACGGTATTTCGTTCGCCGCGTTCCGCGATTCGCTGCGCGCCGACATGGTGATCTCGCGCCTGCGAGAACGCGAGGTCGACCAGCGCGTGCAGATCAGCGAAGCCGACATCGACGCGTTCCTGCGCGAGCAGCGCGATCCGGCGGCGTCGCATGTCGAATACAACCTCGCGCACATCCTGGTCCGGATTCCCGAAGGCGCGTCGGCCGACCAGATCGCCGCGCAGCGCGCCAAGGCCGAAGGGCTGTTGCAGCAGATCCAGGCGGGCGCCGAGTTCGGCCGCCTCGCGGTCTCGTACTCGGACTCGCCGGAAGGCATCAGCGGCGGGGGCCTGGGCTGGCGGGATGCCGATCGCCTGCCGCAACTGTTCGTGCAGGCGGTCAGCGCATTGCAGCCGGGCCAGACGTCGGGGTTGATCCGCAGCCCCAACGGCTTTCACCTGCTGAAGCTGCTGGACAAGCGCGTGGCCGGAGACGGCACGCTGCCGGGCGGGCCGGTGTTGCAGACGCATGCGCGGCACATCCTGATCCGCCAGACAGAACTGGTGTCCGAGGCCGAGGCGCTGCGCCGCCTGCGCGAGATCCGCGAACGCATCGAGCAGAAGACCGCCACGTTCGCCGACATGGCCCGCCAGTATTCGGTCGACGGCAGCGCCAGCAATGGCGGCGACCTGGGCTGGGTCTATCCGGGCGACACCGTGCCCGAGTTCGAGCGCGCGATGAACGCGCTGCAGCCGGGGCAGTTGAGCGAGCCGGTGCGCACGCCGTTCGGCTGGCACCTGATCGAGGTCGAAGAGCGCCGCAACGACGAGGCGTCGCCGGACCGCATGCGCATGCTGGCGCGCCAGTCGCTGCGCGAGCGGCGCGCGGACGAGGCGTACCAGGACTGGCTGCGGCAGTTGCGGGATCGCACGTACGTCGAGTACAAGCTCGACCAATGAGCGAAGCGCCGGATCGCGGTGGGCCGGGGCGTGGGCTCGCTCTTCGTGTGAGCAGGCCCTGAGTGAAGCACGTCGCACGCAAGCGTTTCGGCCAGCATTTCCTGGCCGATCGCTCGATCATCCAGGCGATCGTCGGCGCGATCGCGCCTCGTGACGGCGACCGGCTGGTCGAGATCGGTCCCGGGCAGGCGGCGTTGACCGACGCGCTGCTCGAACGCATCCCGCACCTGACGGCGATCGAACTCGATCGTGACCTGGCGGCTTGGCTGCGCAGGCGCTATGGGCCCGAGCGCCTGACACTGATCGAGCAGGACGCGCTGCGCGTGGATTTCGCGGCGATCGGTGGCGGTGATGCTGGGAAGGGCAACGGCGTCGGTAATGTCGGTGGTGCTGGTGTCGGCGCTGTTGCTGGCGCCGATGCGGGGGCCATGCTGCGCCTAGTCGGCAATCTGCCGTACAACATTTCCAGCCCGCTGCTCGTGCACCTGGTGCCGTTTCGTGATCGCGTCATCGACCAGCACTTCATGCTGCAGAAGGAGGTCGTCGACCGGATCGTCGCCGGACCGGGCGAGGCCGCTTATGGCCGGCTCGGCGTGCTGCTGCAGAACTACTACGACTGCGACGCGCTGTTCGACGTGCCGCCCGAGGCGTTCGATCCACCGCCGAAGGTGATGTCCGCCGTGATTCGGATGCTGCCGCTCAGGGAAGACGCACATGTCAGGGCGAGCGATGCCAACATGGTGGCATCGGAAGGCGGTGGCAAGGCGGGAGGCTCCGGAGGCGATGGCAACGCGGATGCCGGGGGGCGTGCCGGGGACACCGATGCGGAGAAAGGCGGCGATGGCGGCGTCGGCGATGCGCGGCGTGCCCCGCCGTTTCCCATTCTCGAATCACTGCTCGCGCAGGCGTTCGCGCAGCGGCGCAAGATGCTGCGCAAGACGCTGATCCCATGGCTCGACGCGCGCGGTGTCGATGCGTCGATGCTGACGCCGACCGACCGGGCCGAGGACGTGCCGGTCGATGTCTATCGTCGTTTGGCCTGGGCGGTCGAGCGGGCGCGAGCTTAGCGTCAACAGGCCTTGGCTCGAGCGCCACCCGGCCGCGACGGCGTCACGCGTCGCCGGGCATCGGTCCGGCATCGCGTCGGGCGATCAGTGTTTGCAGCGCATCGTGGAAACGCTGCGCGGCCACGTCGAGCGGCCAGGGCTCCCAGGGCGTGCCGCCATAGCGTGCGGCCAACGGATCTGTCTCGATGACGGACGCGTCGATCCCGAGGATGCCGCGCACCTCGGCATGCGTCCAGCCGACGCAATGCACGGCCTCGCTGGCCGCCGCCGCGGTGTCGGCCAGCTTGTGAAGGCGGTGGCGTTCCGGTGTCCAGGGCGGCAGGTGATAGCGCCGTGCCACGGCCTGCATCAGACGGTTGGCGACCGCGCGGAAGGGTTCCCCCAGCACGGCCTTGAGCGGACTGATGCAATCGAAGCCCAGGAAGGCTTCCTCGGCGTCGTGCAGCAGTTCCAGCAACTCATCGTCCGCGCTCAGCAGTCCGGGAGACGCCGATCGCCGCAGTTCCAGCACCAGCAGCGAGTGCTGGGCCACCGACAGCGGCAAGTGCCACGCCGACTCGCCGCCCCAGCGGGCCGTTCGCGACAGGCGCACGGCCAGATCCCTATCGGTCCAGGCGTCGGGGGCCGGGTTGATGAGGTCCAGATGCGCGCCGGAGGGCAGGCGCATCCAGGCGCGCGGTAGCGGAGAGGCGGAGGACATGCGCCCATTGTGCCGGGATATGAGCTTCGGCCCGCCTGCCATTCGCTCCACGTTGGAGGAAGCTCGAGGGACGCGCTGCCTGTTCGCTCAGAACTGCGTGGTGAGCGACAGCCGGACGATGCGCGGCTGGGCCGCGCCCACGGTGCCGTAAACCACCGATTCCCAGTAGCGCTTGTTCGCTGCGTTCAGCACGGTCAGCCGCAGGATGGATGGCTTGCCGAGGACTCGCATCGTGTAGGCCGCACCGAGGTCCACCCGCGTGTAGCTGGGCACCATCGTGCTATGGGTGCCGGTGAGCGGGCGATTGCCCATGTGGTAGACGCCGCCGTTCAGTGACAGCCCGGGCACCGCCGTCAGCCTGTAATCCAGGAAGGCGCTCGCCTGGAAGCGCGGTACGCCAGCGGGGCGCTGGCCATCCACGTCGGCATCGCCGGTCCCGCTTTGCTTGGCATCGAGCCATGCCATGCCCAGGATGCCGCTGAGCTGCTTGGTCATCTGTCCGTTGGCGGCCAATTCCAGGCCCTTGTGGCGTTGGCGCCCCTCGGTCTTGAACAGATTGTCCACCGAGCTGACGGCCTGCAGCGGCTTGTCGATGTCGAAATACGCGGCCGACAGCATCAGCCCGTCGATCAGCTTGGACTTGGCGCCGATCTCGTACTGGCGGCTCGTGATCGGTTCGAGTCGCTGATAAGGGTTGTCGGCCCAGGAAGGCGCATAGGCGCCTTGCTCGAAGCCCTTGGTATAGGTGGCGTAAACCGTGGTGTCGTTGGCCGGCTTGAACAGCACGCTCGCCGTCGGGATGGTGGCGTTCGTCGTGTAGCGCAGGCGTACGCCGCTGTCCGGATAGTCGCGCGGCTTGTCGTTCACGTAGTCGATATAGCGCGCACCCAGCAGCACCGACCACTGCCGCGATAGCGCGATGGTGTCGCTGGCGTAGATGCTGTGCTGGATCGAATGCGCGGTCGGCAGATCCGTGTTTCGCGGCAGCCCGGGATCGGGTGTCGCGATCGGGCGGTAGATGTTGCCGATCTGGTCAGGCAGCCGGGTATAAGGGCCTTCGGGGTAATCCATCTTGGAATACCCGTACCCGGCCACGATCTCGTGCTTCAGACTACCGGTGGACAGCTTGCCCGTGGCGAAGAACTGGCCGGAGGCGACGCGGTACTCCTCGCCTTCGTACGACGGGCCGCCGCTAAGCACGTCACCATTGGATGCCACGCTGTCGACGTTGTTGAACAGCGCGTTGCGGAAGGTGGAGCCGTAGCCGAGCTGGCCCGTCAGCGTCCAGGCCGGGTTCAGCACATAGTCCAGCCGCGCACCGACGTTCCAACTGCGTGATTTATAGCGTGCCCATGGCTGGCCGATGAGCCGGCGCGGGTCGATGCTGGAGGTCGGCACCAGCGTGTCGTCGAAGCGCGGCCCCAGGTTGGCATTGGCGGATTGGGATTTTTCCTGGTAGTCGAAGTCCAGTTGCAGCAGCGCATCGCGGCCGAGCCTGGCGTCCAATGCGCCACTGACGAATTCGCGCTGCAGGTCTCCCGGGTGCGTGAAGTCGCCCACTTTTTCCTTGGCGGCATTGAAGCGGTAGCCCAACGTTCCATCCGCTATGGGCCCCCCTGCATCGACGTTCGCGTAATAGCCGTTCTGGGTGCGGACTTCGGCGGTCGCACTCAGCAGCCTGTCCCGTGTGGGACGCTTGACCACGTAGTTCACCAGGCCGCTGGGGTCGCCCACGCCATACAGGAAGCCCGAGACGCCCTTGAGCACGTCGATGCGTTCCTTGTTCTCCAGCGGCACGTCCGAGTACACGTTGGCCAGCATGCCGTCACGCCGCACGTTGTTGAACGTGTTGGCGGAGAACCCCCGCACGGCCACGCCGTCGAACGACGCGCCATAGGTGACGGGGCTGACCGAGGGGTCGTTTCGCAGCACGTCCAGCGCCGTGCGGGCGCGCTGGTTTTCCACGGTATCGGTGGTGTAGGAACCGATCGAGAAAGGCAGATCCTGCATGGCGCGCATGCCCAGCGCACCGGCGTTCACGTCGGGGGTTTCATACAGACGCGGCAGCGTCGCCATGACGACGACCGGCGGCAGCACGCCCGCTTGCGCGCCAACGGGAGCGGCGCTTGCCGGGGCGGCGCTCGGGTGTCACTGATCGCCATAATCAGGCCAGCCGATTTCGGCGTAATCAGGCCAGAGGCGCGGATGCAAACGGGCATCTCGAGAGGGGGTTAAGAATGGTTGGTTTTCGAGGCTTTGGCAATCGCCGGATTCGAGGCTGCCGGTAGAGAACGCGGTGCGCGGTAGGAGGCGCCGTCCAGCGTCAGGCAGTAGGCGTTGTGACGC
>JAKPAM010000131.1 GCA_029779435.1 Pseudomonadota bacterium
AGCGCGCGCAGGACGTGCACGCCCTCGCGCTGCATGCGCGGCGGCTTGCCGAGCAGCACGTCGATCGGCATGTCGACCGGAGGGATATCGCCCTTGTCACCTTCATCGCCGACCAGCACGAGCCGTCCATCGTCGGTGACGCGGCCGACGACCGCATAAGGGCAGCGTTCGCGCTGGCACCAATGGTCGAACGTCGCCAGCGAGTCGGGCGCGATCGACAGCACGTAGCGCTCCTGCGATTCGTTGCACCAGATCTCGGCCGGCGACAAGCCGCTTTCCTCGAGCGGCACGCGCGCCAGTTCGAAGCGCGCCGATCGGCCGGCGTCGTGGACGATCTCGGGAAACGCGTTGGACAGGCCGCCGGCGCCGACGTCGTGGATCGACAGGATCGGATTGGCGTCGCCCATCGCCCAGCAGCGGTCGAGCACTTCCTGCGCCCGACGCTGGATCTCGGGATTGCCGCGCTGGACCGAATCGAAATCCAGGTCCTCGGTATTGCTGCCCGCGCCCATGCTCGATGCCGCACCGCCGCCCAGTCCGATGCGCATGCCCGGGCCGCCGAGCTGGATCAGCAGCGCGCCGACCGGCAGCGGCCGCTTGCCCGCATGCGCGGCGTCGAGGTTGCCGACGCCGCCGGCGATCATGATCGGCTTGTGATAGCCACGCATCCGCCCGCCGGCACTCAACTCGTACGTGCGGAAATAACCGGCCAGATTGGGTCGCCCGAACTCGTTGTTGAACGCGGCCCCGCCGATCGGCCCGTCGATCATGATCGACAGCGGACTGGCGATGCGTTCGGGCCGCCCATAGGGCTTGCCGTCGGCATCCAGTTCCCACGGCTGGACGGCGTCCGGCAGTTGCAGGTTCGACACCGTGAAGCCGGTCAGCCCGAACTTGGGCTTCGCGCCTCGTCCGGTCGCGCCCTCATCGCGGATCTCGCCGCCCGAGCCGGTGGCCGCGCCCGGAAACGGCGCGATCGCGGTCGGGTGGTTGTGCGTCTCGACCTTCAGCAGTGCGTGCGTGGTCTGCGGACTGCGGCGATACAGGCCATTGCTCTGGTCCGTCCGCGCGAAGAACCGTTGCGTCGGCCCGCCTTCGAGGATCGCGGCGTTGTCCGAGTACGCGACGACCGTGCCTTGGGGGTTCGCTGCATGCGTGGCGCGGATCATGCCGAACAGCGTCTCGTCGCGCGGCTGCCCGTCGAGCGTCCAGTTCGCGTTGAAGATCTTGTGGCGGCAGTGCTCGGAATTGGCCTGCGCGAACATC
>JAKPAM010000134.1 GCA_029779435.1 Pseudomonadota bacterium
ACCGCCTCGCAGCGATACAAGCCGGCGCTCGTCTCCTCGATCAGAAGGCTCGTCAGCCCGGCCGCGAGCGCGGTCTCACGCTGGCCGTCGATCAGGATGTCCGGGCGGGACGAAATGAGGCGCGGGGGCATTCAGTTGGCCTCCACGCGCAGTGCGCGTTCTTCGAGTTGCGCCAAGCGTTGGGCAATATCGACGAGTTCGGTGGTCGCCACCGTAGCCTCAGCGCGCGGCCGCTCTTCCCGGTCAGATACTTCTGGCCGGCTTTCGGTGACTTCGAATTCGTTGATGACGATGGCCATGGTTTCTCCTAGCGGCTACCGGATCGGCCGGCCTGCATGTCGAGCATCTGGCCCGTCTGCATGCGCAGCGGGTCCTCGACGCCGTTGGCCGAGGCGATCGCCCTCCAGTCATCCGCTCGGCCGGCTGCGGCGGCCATTGCCTGCAGGCTGGCGCCTTCGGTGGCACCGGTCAGCGGGCGCGTGCCGGGAGCGCCGCCAAGGACGCTGGCTCCGGCCGTGTTCCCCGCGCCCGACTGGCCGTAGCGATAGGCGGTGATGCGCGGCTGGATCAACTTCAGAAGCATGCTTGCACGCAGCGGCTTGCCTTCGGGCGAGAAGAACTCCAGGTTCTCTTCGATGCTTTCGACGATGCCGTTGAACAGGAAGGTGCCCCAGGCGAAGGAGACGGCCGGCGGCAGATAGCGATCCGGGTCGGCCTGATCGGGTTGAGGCGTGATGAACCAGGCGACCTGTTCGGTCAGCTTGCGCACGTCGTCCACCTTGCCGGCGCCGCGTTCGGCTTCCGGAAGCATCTCGGCATCGAGCGGTGCCGAGGCATCGAACCAGAGCGTCACGGCGAGCTTCGTCGTTCCGGCGCCGACGAACTGCACGGCCGGCGGGCGCGCCGAGTCGCCACTACTGCCGCCGCTCCCGTGCGGCGCCTGGATCTGGTTGGCGAAGTTGACCTTGAGACTCTCCGGGTTGAACTGCACGGTGACCCGCTTGCCACCGGAGCGCGGCGTCTCCAGATCGGCCTGCAGTTCTTCCAGCCGGGCTTTGGCGATGCGCACAGGTTCGGGCATGATCAGTCGCTCCGCTGCAAGGTCAGTGTTTCGCAGAGAATCTGCAGTTCCTCGACGGCGACGATGCCGTCGCGGGCGTTCAGTGTCGGCGCCTTGAGCCGTAGCGGCAGGCAGCGGCCGAGGAGGAAACGGGCGTATTCGCGCTGGCGGTCGGCGGCGAGGATCACGACGCTGGCGTCGGCGCGTAGCGACGGGTCGCGCAGGCTGTCGGAGAACCACGCCCACAGGTCGAAGTTGCCGGTCATGCCGCGCCGCAGCGTGATCTGCCCGAACGCTGCCGGGCCGGCGAGGCGGATCTGCGTCGCGTTGTTGCCGCCCTCGCGCACGGTCCTGATGTCCTGCGTCATCTCAAGTCCATCGCATTCGGCGAAGGCGGCCGAGACGAGCGGCGTGGCGGCGTCGTCGCGCACGATCTCGACCACGAAGTTGAACGCGGTGAAGGGATGGATGACGGATTCGAGGGCGGCTCTGGCCATGCTCAAGCCTCCGTGACGCTGAAGTACTCGCCGCGGTCGCCCGATTGCACCAGGCGCACGGTGAGGAAGCGCATCGGCTGCGCCGGGGCGACGGCGATCTCGATGATCAGCCGGCCGGAGTCGATACTCTGAGGTGTGTTGACAGTACTATCGACGCGCAGCCGGAAGGCGGCCTGCGGACTCTCACCGGCGAAGGCCCCGCGCGCGAACAGCGTGCCGAGCCAGTTGCGGAAACGGTGGTCGATGGCGCGGCGCAGCGCGTCGCTGTTGGGTTCGAAGACGAACTGTGCGCCTTGCTTGAGCGCCAGCCGGCGCAGCAGGCTCATCAGGCGACGCACGTTGATCGGCTGCGTGTCGGCGTCCTCGCTCAGGGTCAGCGCGTCGAGCACGGCGAAGTTCAAGCCATCGCGGCCGATCGGATTGATGGCGGCGGCGAGTTGTGCCGCATCGGCCGGGAAGGCCGCGTCGAGTGCGGCGATGCCGACCAGCGTCTGGTTGGCCGGCGCGATCCAGGCGCCGCGTTCGAGCGTGCGACGCGCGATCACGCCGGTCGCCGGGCCATCGGGCGGCAGGGCGGGCAGTTGTTGGCAGTCCGCTGCGGCGTCGAGCAGCCGCAGCCACGGATGATAGAGCGCGGCGTAGGACCAGCTGGCGGCCTCTCCCGCACTGAGCGACGGCACGTCGATCGTTCCTGCTTCGTCGCTAACGAAGAACGACGCCGTTTCATCCTTGAGCCGGCGTACGTGATCGATCGCCAGATGCTGACGGTAGTGGCGCGGCAGTGCGAGCACGGCGAGGCAATCGCCGCGTGCGGCAGCCAGGCGCACGAGGGCGCGCTGGATGGCGAGGAGATCGGTGTCGCAGTAGTCGGCCGCTTCGTCGATCTTCCAGCCGGCAGAGGGATCGATGCGCACGGCGAGGCCGGCGGACCAGTCGCTGTAGCTGTCGGGTGTTTCAAAGCGCAGACGGTAGAAGTAGTCGCCGTGCAGGCGGTCGCGCAGGGTGTACTCGCGGGCCGGGCCGTGATAGATCTCGGTGGCGTCGAGCCAGTCCGGATCGCGGGCTTCTTCAAGGATGTAGTGCGCCGCCGTCGGGCCGCCGCTCCAAAACAGGCGCACTGCACCCTGCGCGTCGGCCGGATCGGCGGCGAGCAAAGGGGCTGGCAGCTGGTGTGGCAGGCAGGGGGCGAACGAACCATCCGCGCATACGTTGCCCGGCGGCGCAATCGGCTCCGACGGCGAAGGCTTCGGATAGTCGTTGCCCGGAACGCGCTGCCACGGACGATGCACGGCGTCGGGTACGCAAAGCAGAGTGGCTTCTTCCAACCCGTAGGCGGCATGCAGGCCGCGTAACGCGCGGGTGCTGGAACCGGTGAAGCGGAGTCGGTCGGCCGCATCGCCCAGTTGCTGAGTGCGCTGTGTCGCCAGCGCTGGATCGAGAAAGAGGTGGGCGCCGAACTGCTTGAGGCCGTCGCGCGTCAGGCGGCTTTCGGCGAGCGGGATGGCACCGCTCGCAGGGCCGGGTTCGGTGCTGAGAGCGAGCGGCAGAAAATGGAGACCGGCCGTGTTGATGCTCGTGGAACCACGCCAGACCAGCGTGTCGCTGGCGACATTGATGAGCGCGTTCGGGTGGTGGCCGCAGAAGCCGAGGCCGCTGAGGTGTGTTGCTGGCGATGTGCTTCCTCTGGCGCCATCCTCATCGATGTGCAGATTGAGGCGCAGGCGCGTCAGGCGCGCGGGTTGCCCCGGCCACATGAGTGGAAGTTGGGAGAGTCGGCGCAAGCCGCGCCCGCAGACCGTCAGGTTGCCTTCGGTGTTCGGCTCGCAGCGCTCGACCTGCAGCCAGTATTCGGCGCCGCCGAGATGAACCTTCATCGTTTCGCCGGGGCGCGGGGCGCGATCGGCGGGCAGTTCGGCGATCAGTACGGGCCGGTCGCCGGCCCACTCTGCACCCACACGGAGCGGGAATCGGTGGCGATAGCCGACGCGGTAGAGCCGGCCATAACCGTCGCGGGCGCGACTGGGGAGCGTCGCCGTGCGGAACCAGCGGATGTCGCTCCACGCGATGGCCTCGGCGCCTGAGTACGGCAGGAAAGCGATTCGTCCGTCGTCCCACTCGGCCTGCAGCAGGTCGCCATCGAGCAGGACAACACTGGAACGCAGGTCGAGGCGCAGGCGACCGTCGTGCAGGTGGGCCGATAGCAGGATGAGCGGCGCCTGATCGATGCTGCTGGCAACGCTCAGGTGGTCAGACCAGCTGCCCGGCGCGCTGGCCGTGAGGGTGGCCGGCAGCAAGCGCCCGTTGGCCGCCAGTCGGCACAGGCCCGGCACCGGGAAGCGGTTGCTGCGCGGCTGTTCGGCGACGCGGATCACCCAGGCGCGTCGTCCGCCATTGGCAAAGAAGGCGCGCACCGCAGGGCCGAGGTGGGCGTGCAGCAGTTCGCTATTTTCCGCGTCCCAGACGAGCGGCAGATCGCCGCCAAACACGCGGCCATAGTGCTCCGCACTTTCGACGGCGACCGGCTCATGCACCGGTCCGCGCGCGGCGAAACCGACGAAACACGCGATGTCCATGCGCGGCAAGGCCTCCGCGATCGAAGTCGCGGGTGAGACGAAGGCGATGCCGGGCTGGCGGGCGGTCATGGGGCGGCTCCGGTGGCTCGTTCAGTCCTCGCTCACTCCATCTCGAGCCGCTCGTACGCCAGTACCATTTCCTCCATGGCGACGTCGGTGCCTCGGGCATTCATTGGGCCGGAGGTGTGCTTGATGATGCGCGCGTTCAACAGTCTCCAGGTCTGCACGACTGCGCTATGGTCCTCGTTCTGCAACTGGATGGTTACGCTGCGCATGGCGTTTTGATTGCCGTTGCGGATGTCATCGAGCCACTGGTAGAGCTTGAGCGAGCCGAACACGCCGCGTTTCAGCGTGACGTTGTTTGCACGGGTCAGGCCGCTGATCTTGCGCACGGCGTTCTCACGCTCGTTGCCGTTGCGATATTCGGCCAGCGTCACTTCCATGCCGATGCCGGAGATCTCCTGGAAGCCGGCTTCCGGGCCTTCGGTGTTGCCGTCGCCCAGGTCGACGAGGAAGTTGAACTGGACATAGGGTCGATCGCGTAGGACTGCCATGATGTTCTCCTGTTAAAGCTTGGCGTCGGCGGTCCACTGGCCGATGCGGAAGATGACGAATTCGGCGGGCTTCAGCGGGGCGACGCCGATCAGGCAGACGAGGCGGCCGTTGTCGAGGTCGTTCTGCGTCATCGTCGAACGATCGCAGCGCACGAAGTAGGCCTTCTCCGGCTTGTCGCCGAGCAGGGCGCCCATCTGCCATTCGTTGAACAGGAAATCCTCGATGGTGCGCCGCACGTTGGCCCACAGGCGTTCGCCGTTCGGCTCGAAGACAGCCCACTGCGTCCCCTTGTCGATCGAGTGTTCAAGGTAGGCGAAGTAGCGGCGCACGTTGACGTACTTCCATTCCGGATCGGAACTCATCGTGCGCGCGCCCCACAGACGCATGCCGCGTCCCTCGAAGTAGCGGAAGCAGTTGATGCCTTCGGGGTTGAGCACTTCCTGCTGCGCCTTGTTGAGCATCAGCTCGAAGCCGATGGCGCCATTGACCACTTCGTTGGCTGGCGCTTTCCAGACCGCACGCTCGATGTCGTTGCGCGCGTAGATGCCGGCGACGAAACCGGATGGCGGCAGCACGATCTCCTTGCGCGTGATCGGGTCGAGGATCTTGACCCACGGGTAGTAGAAGGCCATGTGCTTCGAGTCGAACCCGGCGCGGAACTGGCGCACTTCGCCGATGCTCTGCGCCTTGCGGCTGTCGACAATCGCGACGCGGTAGCGCATGCGTTCGACATGGCTTTGCAGGTGCAAGATGCCGGCCTGCGCGCCGGTCGAGTCGAGTCCGGCGAGGCCGGGCGCGGCGACGATCGAGATGTCCTCGATGTCCTCGAAGGCCTTGAGGCCGGTCTTCACGTCCGTTGCCGAGACGGCGCCTTCGTAGAGGCTGGCGTTCGGCTGTTTGCCGTCGCTGCCGCCCGAGAGGATCAGCACGCCGTCGTGCAGCGTCGTGTCGCGGATGTCGTCGATGATCAGCGGCAGCGTGCGCGCCTGCGCGTCGCTCGCCGGCATCGCCGAGAAGTAGTTGCACAGGGCATCGGCGCTCGGTTCGAGGCCGTCCCACACGCCGCTTGGCGAGCGCGCGCCGGTACGCGTAAAGCTGACCGAGATCGAGGCGGCCTTGGCGACCTGCGTGACCGACGTGGAGAGATTGACCGCCGCGCTGGCGCCGCGAATGGCGACGAAGGACTTCGGCGTGCCAGCCGTCACCCGCCGCCAGACGACGTTCTGCGCGGCGTCGCGTTCGCCGTTGATCTGCACGATGTCGCCATCGACGACCGATGATGGCAGCGTGCCGGCGATGGTCATCAGGTTCGGACCCGGCCGCGCCGCGAAGGTGACCGTGCCATTGCCGGCGGCGCCGGGGAAGCGGGCATAGACCTTGGCCTGCGTGTACGCAGCGAGCCAGGTGGTGCCGGCGCCGGTGGCGCTGGCGAAGGTGAGGCTGACGGCGCCGGTGTCGTAGTCGATGCTGCTCGTCGCGAAACCGGCGAACTTGCCGGCCCCGTCGTCGCTGATGATCGCCGCGTCGACGTACTGGTAGGCGGCAAGGATGTCCGTCGTGTCGTCCGGAACCGCGCCGGTGGCGTCGAGGTGGATCTGGCCGGTCGCGCGGTCGATCGTCGTTGAAGCCGGCGTGCCGTCGCCCGTTGCGGTGTTGCCGGCGATGGTGGCCGATTTCGCAGCGCCGCCGCTCGTCCAACGGATCACCACATTGGCTGCGTTGGGCGCGTTTGCCAGCGTGAAGTCGAAGGTCGCCGCTGCGCCGTTACCGCTACCCAGCGTCTCGCCGGCGACGACGGTCTCGCGGTTGGTCAGGCGAACCGAGCCGGGCAGGATCGGAGCGTTGGCTAGCGTGCCGTCGAGTTTGGCGACGCCGGTTCCGACGAGCGCGACCTCCGCCGCGAACGGCGGGTTGCCGGCCTGCGTGGCCGTGGCGTCGACGACCCGAACGACGTAAAGCCGCCGGCCGCCGTTATCGAAGAAAGCGCGCGCGGCATGCCAGACGTAGTTGTCGCGCCTGGCCGATTCGCCAGTGAACGCGAGCTGCTTGCCGTCGCCGTAGACGCGTTCGAAATCGGCCAGGCTGGTGATGATGTCCGGCACCATCGCGCTCGGGCCGTAGCGCGTCGGGCCGACGAAGCCGGTGGTGGTCGTCGAAACGCCCTCAATGGATTTCGACCGGAAGCTGGTTTCTTCCACATAGACGCCAGGGGCGAGGTATTCGGGCATGACGGTTTCCTCCTGTGTTTCTCGAGAACTACGGTGTGATGAGGCAGCGCACCTGCGTCTCGCGGCCGAGGCGCAGGGTGACAGCGAGTTCGGGTACGGTGGTGAGCGGTTCAACGGCATCGACGAAACGTTCCGCCCGCTGCGCCAAAGCAGCGCAGAGTTCGGGCGGCTCGGTCGCGTCGAGACCGGACGCGTGGCGCACGTGCAAGGTGAGTTGCCAGGCGCTCGCGTCGAGCGGTTGGTCGGAGAGAGTGAGCTTCGGCCAGGCAAAGGTGAGCAGCAGATGGCCGCGCGCGTCGGCCATGCCCAGGCACAGCGGGGCGTTGTTCTTGCGAACTTCGACGACGGCCCAGGCGGCCGGCTTGCCGTCGGGGTGCGCATTGAGTTCGGCGCGGATTGACGCCATCCCTGCAACGATCCGCGTCGGCGCCGAGAACAGCGGGATGTCGGCGCGGCAGGCTGGATGCGCCAGCCCGGCGGTCGGCAGCGCCAATCGCAGGCGGCAGGGCAGGAAGCGTCCGAGCCGGTCATCGATGCGCACCGTGAACTCCGGATGCGGCAGCGGTTCGGCGCCGCCGTGGCTCCAGTTGCCGAGTCCGGGCAGGTCGTGCGCGACG
>JAKPAM010000155.1 GCA_029779435.1 Pseudomonadota bacterium
GGCACGCCCTCGCGGTCGAGCGTGTCGAGCAGTGCGTCGACGCCGTCGAACAGCCGCGTGTGCACGCAGATCGAGGCCTCGTACCGGCCGAGGAACTCGTCGCGCAGCGCGGGGAACCGTGGATCGGTATTGGCGATCCCCAGACCCTTGCCGATCAGCCCACGTGCGCCGGCCGACGCGAACGGGCGCAGGTCGTCGAGCGGCAGCGCCGGCAGGCCACGCTCGATCCGCATCGCGTTGATCGGCTCGGACAGGTCGCGCGCCGTGTCGGCGAGGGTGCCGTCGAGGTCGAAGAAGATCGCGGGCGGGCGGTCGAATCGCGTCATCGTCAGGCCGCCTTGCGGAACGCGGCCAGGTAGTTGACCGAGACGTCGCGCGCATCGAGCCGATAGCGCTGGCTGACGGGGTTGTAGGTCAGGCCGGTCATCGCGGTCAGTTCCAGCCCGCAGCGTCGCGCGGCGCCCACCAGTTCGGAAGGCTTGATGAACTTGTCGTACTCGTGGGTGCCGCGCGGCAGCATCCGCAGCACGTACTCGGCGCCGACGATCGCGAACAGGAAGGCCTTGGGATTGCGGTTGATCGTCGAGAAGAACAGCGGGGCACCCGGTTTGGCGAGCGTGGCGCAGGCCCGGATCACGGATTCGGGATCGGGTACGTGCTCCAGCATCTCCATGCAGGTGACCGCATCGCAGCTCCCCGGCTCGCGGGCGGCCAGCGCCTCGGCCGCGATCTTCTCGTAGGCGATGTCGGTCCCTGTCTCCAGCGCGTGGAGCTCGGCGACCTTCAGCGGCTTCTCGGCCAGGTCGATGCCGCGCACCACGGCGCCGTCGCGCGCCATCGATTCGGCCAGGATGCCGCCGCCGCAGCCCACGTCGACGATGCGACGACCGGCCAAGCCACCGAGCGCCTCGCGGATCCAGTTCAGCCGCAGCGGATTGATCTCGTGCAGCGGCCGGAACTCCGAGGCCGGGTCCCACCAGCGGCTGGCGAGCGCGGAGAACTTGGCCAGTTCGGCGGGATCGGCGTTGTCGGCCGGCGAGGCAGGGGTGTCGGCGATCGAGGTCATGGCTGCGGATTGTAGTCGCGCGCCGCCGCGGCGGGCAGGGCGCGCGGGAACGGCTGGGGGTTTGCAGGCGCGCGAGCGCGGGCGGGTCGCGTGAGCGGGATGCAGGGACGAAAAAAAGCCCCGCCGAAGCGGGGCTTTCGTCTCGTGGCGGCCGGCGAACCGGCCGTTCACGATCGCGAGATCACTTCTTCGGACGGGTGCCGACGACTTCGATCTCGACGCGACGGTTCTTGGCACGGCCGGCCGCGGTCTTGTTGTCGGCGACGGGCTGTTTCTCGCCCTTGCCTTCGGTGTAGACGCGGTTGGCTTCGATGCCCTTGGACACCAGATAGCCCTTGACCGCTTCGGCGCGCTTCACGGACAGCTTCTGGTTGTACTTGTCCGAGCCGACGCTGTCGGTGTGGCCGACGGCGATGATGACCTCGAGGGCGATGCCTTTCAGCTTGCCGACCAGATCGTCCAGCTTGGCCTTGCCTTCCGGCTTGACCACGGCCTTGTCGAAGTCGAAGAAGGTGTCAGCCGCGAAGGTGACCTTCTCGCTCGTCGGGGCCGGCGGCGGG
>JAKPAM010000185.1 GCA_029779435.1 Pseudomonadota bacterium
CGTCACAACGCCTACTGCCTGACGCTGGACGGCGCCTCCTACCGCGCACCGCGTTCTCTACCGGCAGCCTCGAATCCGGCGATTGCCAAAGCCTCGAAAACCAACCATTCTTAACCCCCTCTCGAGATGCCCGTTTGCATCCGCGCCTCTGGCCTGATTACGCCGAAATCGGCTGGCCTGATTATGGCGATCAGTGACAGCTGGTCACGGCGTTGGCTGCGAGCGCCCTGCTGGGCGAGAAGGTGCGGCCCGCGCAATGGGCGGGCCTGGGGTTGGGCTTCGCGGGCGTGGTACTGGTGGTGGCGGGCAAGGTTGCCGGGGCGGTGCCCGCCGGAGCGCTGTCGGGCATGCTGGTGCCCGCTATCGTGGCACTGCTGGGCATCACGGCGGGCACCCTGTACCAGAAGCGGTTCTGCCCGTCGTTCGACCTGCGCACGGGCACGGTCATCCAGTACCTCCCCACCTTGGTGGCAACGGCAGCGCTGGCCGCCGCCACCGAGTCCATGGCCGTGCAGTGGACCGGCGAATTCGTCTTTGCGCTGGGCTGGCTGGTGCTGGTGCTCTCCCTGGGCGCGGTCAGCCTGCTGAACCTGCTCATCCGCCGGGGTGGGGCGGTCCATGTGGCGAGCCTGTTCTACCTGACGCCACCGATGACGGCCCTGGTCGCCTGGATACTGTTCGGCGAAACGTTGACGGGCTGGGCGCTGGCGGGCATGGCCGTTGCGGCCGCCGGAGTGTGGCTGGCGCGCCGGTAGACAGGGGCGGGTGCGTATCTCGAAGCCGCACCAACGCAGGGCCCGGCAGCACCGGCGCGGACGCGAGGGCGCACGAAATCGTGCGCGGATGAACCGCGGCCGCAAAGCCTGAGCGCGCCTGTCAAGGCCCGTCAGAGAGACGGCCCGGTATGGATCCAAGCTGGCCTGCATATTGCTTATATCGAGGCAAGCGGAGCAGCACATCGTCGTGCTGCCAACACTTGCAATAGCTGGCTAGGGTTCCGATCCATTTCGATGGGTGTCTGGTCCGAGAGCTGGCGACCTCCAGTCGAGGTTACACGGCGGGACAAAAGCCCGGGAGAGAGCTGCACTTCATGTGCTGCGCTGCTCCCGCTTTCGTTCACCTTGACTGGAGAAATCGCCATGCGCACCCGCCGCTTTCTTGGCGTCATCGCCTTCTGCATCGCCGGCATCGCGGCTCTGCCCGTCCATGCCGCGCCCAAGACCCAATTCAACGTCTGCTGGACCATCTATGCCGGCTGGATGCCCTGGGGCTATGCCCAGACGCAAGGCATCGTCGACAAGTGGGCGAAGAAGTACGGCATCCAGGTCAAGGTCACGCAGCTCAACGATTACATCGAGTCGGTCAATCAGTACACGGCGGGCCAGTTCGACGGTTGCACGATGACCAACATCGACGCCCTCTCCGTGCCGGCCGCGGGCGGTGTGGACAGCACCGCGCTGATTCCCGGCGGCTATTCGAGCGGCAACGACGGCATCGTCCTGAAGGGTAAGGGCAAGAAGCTGGCGGCCATCAAGGGGCAGAACGTCCATCTGGCGCAGTTCTCCGTCTCCCATTACCTGTTGGCGAGGGGCCTGGAGAGCGTCGGCCTGCGCGAGCGCGATGTCAAAGTGGTCAACACCTCCGATGCCGACATCGTCGGCGCCTTCGCTGCGCCGAGCGTGCAGGCGGCGGTGGCGTGGAACCCCCAGCTTTCGGCCATCGCGTCCATACCGGACGCCGTCACCCTGTTCGATTCCAGCCAGGTTCCCGGCGAAATCATCGACATGATGGTGGTGAACACCGGCACGCTGAAGGACAACCCGGCGCTGGGCAAGGTGCTGATCGGCGCATGGTTCGAGGTCATGGCGGAAATGAAGGCCCAGGACTCCCAGGCGCTGATGCGCATGGCCCAGGCAGCGGGCACCACGCCGGACGGCTACCGGACCCAACTCAAGACCACGGCGCTGTTCCACACGGCGACCGAAGCCCTGGCTTTCGCCACCAGCCCGAAGCTGCCCGAGACCATGAAGCGCGTTGCCCAGTTCTCCTTCGAGAAGGGCTTGTTGGGCGAGGGCGCGCGCAGCGCGGATGCGGTGGGCATCTCCTTTCCCGACGGTGTGGTGAACGGCAACGCCAAGAACATAAAGCTGCGCTTCGACGCGAGCTATTTGCGCCTGGCTGCGGACGGCAAGCTCTGACACGGCATCGTCGGAGACCACGATGCGTTTCATCAACCGCCACCCGGGGCGGGGAAGCCGGTGGCTGCTCGCGCTGCTGCCGCTGATCCTGCTGCTGACGGCTTATGGCATTACCTCCGCGATGCGGCTGGCCGAAAACCCCGACGACAGGCTGCTACCCAGTGCCGTCCAGATGGCCGACGCCATCGGGCGCATGGCCTTCGCGGAAGACGCCCGCACCGGCGAGTACATCCTATGGAGCGATACCTTCGCCAGCCTGCAGCGCCTGGGTCTGGGGCTGGGCGTGGCGGCGCTCGCGGGCCTGGCGCTAGGCATCGCCGCGGGCGTGTTCCCGATGCTGGGCGCGCCGCTGTCGCCGCTGCTGGCGGTCGTGTCCATGGTGCCGCCGCTGGCCATCCTGCCCATCCTGTTCATCGTCTTCGGGCTGGACGAGCTGTCCAAGGTCATGCTGATCGTCATCGGCGTGACGCCCGTGCTGGCGCGCGACCTGGAGCAGCGCGCCCGCGAGATCCCGGCCGAGACGCTGGTCAAGGCCCAGACCCTGGGGGCCAACAGTTGGACGCTGGTGTTGCGCATCGTGCTGCCGCAACTGCTGTCGCGCCTGCTGGTCTCGCTGCGGCTGATGTTGGGCACGGCCTGGCTGTTCCTGATCTCCGCCGAGGCCATCTCGGCCACGGCCGGCCTGGGTTACCGCATCTTCCTCGTGCGCCGCTATATGGCGATGGACGTGATCCTGCCGTACGTCGTGTGGATCACGCTGCTGGCCTGGGTAATGGACTGGGGGCTGCGGGTGCTCAACCGTCGGCTGTTTCCCTGGTCGGAAGGAGGGCAGCGATGAGCTACATCGATATTCGCCACGTCTGGCAGACCTATGGCGATCATGTGGTGCTCGAAAACCTCACGCTGTCGGTGAACGAGGGCGAGTTCTGCACGCTGGTCGGCGCCTCGGGCTGCGGCAAATCCACTTTTCTGCGCTTGCTGCTCGGCCAGGAGCGCCCGAGCAAAGGCCGACTGCTGCTGGCCGGCAAGCCGTTGCCGGCCGAGCCCGACGCCAACCGCGGCGTCGTGTTCCAGCGCTACTCGGTGTTTCCACACCTGAGCGTGCTGGACAACGTGGCCCTCGGCCGAGAGCTGCCCCGTGCGCCACTATGGGGCCGGCTGTTCGGTGCGGCGAAGCGCCGGGCGCGCGACGAAGCGGCCCAATTGCTCGAACGCGTCGGCCTGAGCCATGCGCTGCAGAAGTACCCGCACCAGCTCTCGGGCGGCATGCAACAGCGCCTGGCTATTGCCCAGGCCCTGATCGCGCGGCCGCGCATGCTGCTGCTCGACGAGCCCTTCGGCGCGCTGGATCCGGGCATTCGCAAGGACATGCACGAACTCATGCTGGAACTGTGGCGCGAGACGCGGCTGACCGTGTTCATGGTCACGCACGACCTGTCCGAAGGCTTCACGCTGGGTACGCGCCTGCTGGTGTTCGACAAGGTGCGCATCGACCCGCAGGCTCCGCAGGCCTACGGCGCCCGCATCACCTACGACATCCCGCTGAACCCCGATCGTGCAGGCCTGTCCGCGGCCACGGCGGTGCCGCCGGAGTTGCTTACCCATCCCTCTCTTTCCACTCCCTGACAGACTTCACCATGCACGATCGCATCCAGCAACCGCTGGCCATCCTGGCGCTGCTCATACCACTGGTGTCCGCTCTGCCGGTGCACGCCCAGCAAACAACGGCCGATGAATTCACGCTGACCGGCTCCGTGACCGGCGTGTCGCAGTACCGCCTTCGCGGCGTCTCGGTCAGTGACGAGACGCCGGCGCTGCAAGCCAGCCTCACCGCGACCCATAAGTCCGGCTTCTATGCCGGACTATGGGGTTCCAGCCTGAAGGGCTTCGGCACCTACGGCGGCGCCGACATGGAGCTCGACGCCATTGGCGGCTATAGCCGGGCGCTGGGCAGCGCGACGGTGGACGGCGGCCTGGTGGTCTATACGTTTCCAGGAACGCACGGCCACACCTATACCGAGCTGTTTGCGTCCATCAGCCAACCCATCGGCCCGGTGAATACCAAGTTCGGACTGAACTACGCGCCCAAGCGCCAATCGATCGGGAACGCCGACCATCTCTACACGTATGCCGATCTGACCCTGCCGCTCCAGGATCTCCCGATGACGCTGAAAGCGCACCTGGGTTACACGACGGGACCGGGTTCGATCTACGCCGGTCCGGCAGGGCACTACTTCGACTACAGCGTGGGTGCCGAGTTCGCTTGGCGGATGCTGAACATCGGCCTCTCCTATGTCGGCACCAGCATCAATAACGCGCAGGCCGACGCCTTCTATACGGTGCCCGGCGGCAAGCGTGGCCGCAGCTTGGTCGATGACGCCTTCGTCCTGTCCATCGGCGTGACCTTCTGAACCAGGAGACTCCTTATGAACCATGACACTCCGGCCTTGCAGGCCGCACTGTACGAGGAGACCGTCCTCGGCGGGGGCTGCCTCTCGTTCATTCTCCGGCGCGGGCAGACCCTGCGCATCACCGATCTCGCAGGTGGTGCCAACGTCAGCCTGATGCTGCTCAACGCCGAGCAGCCGAGCGAGCGGTTGAACCTGCCCGACACGCTCAAGGGCCAGCACACGGCCAGGCTGACGGCGGGCCACTGCCTGTACTCCGACATGGGCCGCGTGCTGGCCGCCATCACCGCCGACAGTTGCGGCTGGCACGACCCCTTTGGCGGCGTGCTCGATGCAGCAGAGGTGGCGAAGAAATACGGCCCCGGTCGCTACCAGGATCTGCGCAACGGCTTCCACCGCAATGGCGTGGACAACCTGCTGGTGGAAATGGGTAAGTGGAACCTGGACCTGCCCGATCTGTTGATGGTGCTCAACCTGTTCAGCAAGGTGACGGTCGATGCGGAAGGGATCTTTCACTTCGTCCCCGGCAATTCCAACGCGGGAGACCACGTGGAACTGTATGCGCCCATGAACACGCTGGTGGTGCTGACCGCGTTGCAGCATCCGATGGACCCGAACCCGCAGTACGCCCCCCGTCCGGTGCGACTGAACTGGAGTGAAGCCCGCGGCGACAGCGTGGCCGATGCCTGTCGCCGCTCACGTCCCGAAAACGCGCGCGCCTTCCACAACACCGAACGCTTCTACCTGTGACGGATATTGCCATGCCGCACCTGATCGAAAGCCCTCTACGAGCGGCCGACGCCGTCTTCCGCCATGTCATCCCGGCCGGTGAGCCTTATCTACGCGAGATCCGGTGCGGCCAGACCGTGCGCCTGCTCGACCTCGAAGGCAACCAGGCCATCGACACGCTGTTCTACAGCACCGCGAATCCTCGCGAGCGCTACGACGCGCAGCGTACGCTGCGTCGCCAGAACAAGGCTTACCTCACCACCGGCAGCGTGCTGTATTCCAACCTGGGCAATCCACTGCTGACCATCGTGGCTGATACCTGCGGTCGTCACGACACACTGGGCGGCGCCTGCGCGCAGGAGAGCAACACCGTGCGCTACGCACTGGGTAAGCGCTACATGCATAGCTGCCGCGACAACTTTCTGTGCGCGTGCCTGCACGACGGCCGTCTGACTAAGCGCGATATCGGCGCGAACATCAACTTCTTCATGAACGTGCCCGTCACCCCCGAGGGCGGCCTGACCTTCGAGGACGGCATTTCCGCACCTGGCAAGTACGTGGAGCTGCGAGCGGAGATGGACGTGATCATGCTGATCTCCAACTGCCCGCAGCTGAATAACCCCTGCAATGGCTGGAACCCGACGCCTGCGGAGGTGCTGATATGGGGCTGAAGTCTTCTGATCCGCGGCCCGGATGCACATCGCTCTGGCGACGGCTTGCAGCCATCGTCGCGGAGTTGTTGGAGGTACGGGCCAACCGCTATCGGCCCACATCCCCCCAACCGCCTGACAAGCGGCCGCATCGCTGATCCGTCATCAGGCCTGCGACCCCAGGCTAGCGCCAGCCACCGTGGACGACCTCGGTGCGCAGCAGATTCACGCGGGACGGCCCGCTCCATTGGGTGCATCCATGTTCGACAAACTCCTGATCGCCAACCGTGGCGCCATCGCCTGCCGCATCCTGCGCACGTTGCGTGCGCTCGACGTGCAGGGCGTGGCCGTGTATTCGGAGGCCGACGTCGCCAGCCTGCACGTACGACAGGCCGACCTGGCGATTGCCTTGGGCGAGGGCGCGGCCGCGCAGACTTACCTGCGGGTAGACAAGATCCTCGCCGCCGCCCGCGACAGCGGTGCGCAGGCCATCCATCCCGGTTACGGCTTCCTCTCGGAAAACGCCGCCTTCGCCGAAGCCTGCGAGGCGGCCGGCATCGCTTTCGTCGGCCCCACGCCCGAACAGTTGCGCGTGTTCGGCCTCAAGCACACGGCACGCGCGTTGGCGCGCGAGCAAGGAGTGCCGCTGCTGGAAGGCACGGAGCTGCTGGAGTGCGTGGATGACGCTCTGCAAGCGGGCGCCCGGGTCGGCTACCCGGTGATGCTCAAGAGCACGGCGGGCGGTGGCGGCATCGGCATGCGCGTGTGTCGCTCTCCGGCGGAACTGGCCGAGGCTTTCGAGACGGTGCGCCGCCTGGGGCAGAACAACTTCAGCGATGCGGGCGTGTTCATCGAGAAGTACATCGAGCGTGCCCGCCATCTGGAGGTGCAGGTGTTCGGCGACGGCCGGGGCGAAGTCGTTGCGCTGGGTGTACGGGACTGCTCGGTGCAGCGGCGCAACCAGAAGGTGCTCGAGGAAACGCCGGGGCCCAAGCTGCCGCCCGGTATGGCGGACGAGCTTTGCGCCGCGGCGATCAAGCTGGCCACGGCGGTGCGCTACCGCAGCGCCGGCACGGTGGAGTTCGTCTACGACAGCGAGGCGCGGCGCTTCTACTTCCTCGAAGTCAACACCCGCCTGCAGGTCGAACACGGCGTGACCGAGCAGGTCTGGGGCGTGGACCTGGTGCGCTGGATGATCGAGCTGGCCGCGGGCGATCTGCCGCCGCTGACCGGGCTGGCGCATCGCCTGAAGCCCTCGGGTCATGCGATCCAGGCGCGACTTTATGCCGAGGACCCCGGGCGCGACTTCCAACCCAGCCCCGGGCTACTGACCGCCGTGGCCTTTCCCGAGGCAGATGGCCGCGCCCTGCGTATCGACACCTGGGTCGAGGCTGGTTGCGAGATACCGCCGTACTTCGACCCGATGATCGCCAAACTGATCGCCTGGGCGCCCACGCGCGACGCCGCGCGCTGCGCGCTCGACGCCGCCCTGGAAGCCAGCCTGATCTACGGCGTGGAGACCAATCGCGGCTATCTGCGGCAGATTCTGGCCGATGCGCCTTTCGCCGACGGCGCGCCCTGGACGCGCTGCCTGGAGGGCCTGGCCTACCGCGCCGACACGCTGGAGGTGCTGAGCGCGGGCACGCAGACTACGGTGCAGGACTGGCCCGGTCGTCTGGGTTACTGGGCCGTGGGCGTGCCGCCCTCGGGCCCGATGGACGACCGCGCGCTGCGCCTGGCCAACCGTCTGCTCGGCAATGCCGAGGGGGCGGCCGCGCTGGAGATCACCATGAGCGGGCCGGTGCTGCGCTTCCACACCGATGCCATCGCGGCTGTTACGGGCGCGGCGATCCCGGTCAGCATCGATGGGGCCGAGCAGCCCATGGACACCGTCCTGCATATCGCGGCAGGCAGCACGCTGCGCCTGGGCAGAACCACCGGCGCCCGCAGCTACCTCGCGCTGGCCGGCGGCCTGCAACTGCCGGACTACCTGGGCAGCAAGAGCACTTTCACGCTCGGCCAGTTCGGCGGCCACTGCGGACGGGCGCTACGCGCGGGCGACGTACTGCACCTGCGGCCGCTGCCCGAGGCCGCGCGCGCCATGGCGGGCGCACGCCTTCCCGAGGCGCTGTTGGCGCCGCTGGCCGCCTTGCGCGAGATCCGCGTGATCTATGGCCCGCACGGCGCGCCCGAGTACTTCACTCCGGCCTATATCGAGCGCTTCTTCGCTACCGACTGGGAGGTGCATTTCAATTCCAGCCGCACCGGCGTGCGCTTGATCGGCCCCAAGCCCGAATGGGTGCGTGACAGCGGCGGCGAAGCCGGCCTCCACCCCTCCAACATCCACGACAACCCCTACGCCGTCGGCGCCGTGGATTTCACCGGCGACATGCCCGTGATCCTGGGGCCGGACGGCCCCAGCCTGGGCGGCTTCGTCTGCCCCGTCACGGTGATCGAGGCCGATCTGTGGCAGCTCGGTCAGCTCAAGGCCGGCGACCGGGTACGCTTCGTGCCGGTAGACGTCGCCGCCGCACGTCGGCTGGCCTGCGCCCGCGCCGAGGAAGTGCGCGCCCTGGCGCCGGCCGCGGTCGCCTGGGCGCCCGCCGCGCTGGCTTCCCCGCTGGTTTCCCCGCTGGTTTCCCCTGTGGTACTGGATCTGGGCGACGCGGACCGTCGCCTGGTCGCGCGCCTGTCCGGCGACACGCATCTGCTGCTGGAGATCGGTGCGCCCGAACTCGACCTGGTACTGCGCTTTCGCGCTCATGCGCTGATGCAGGCGCTCGAAGCGAGGCAACTGGCGGGGGTGATCGATCTCACGCCCGGCATCCGCTCGCTGCAGGTGCACTACCAGCCCGAGCGAATGCCATTGGCACGACTGCTGGAGGTGGTGGCCAGCCTGTGGGAGCGCGTGTGCGCGGCGCAAGACCTGCAGGTGCCCTCGCGCACCATCCACCTGCCGCTGTCCTGGGACGACCCGGCCTGCCGGTTGGCGATCCAGAAGTACATGACGACCGTGCGCAAGGACGCGCCCTGGTGCCCCAGCAACCTGGAGTTCATCCGCCGCATCAACGACCTGCCCGACCTGGACGCCGTGCATCGCACGGTGTTCGAGGCCAGCTACCTCGTGATGGGGCTGGGCGACGTTTACCTGGGCGCGCCGGTCGCCACGCCAATGGACCCGCGCCACCGTCTGGTGACGACCAAGTACAACCCGGCGCGCACCTGGACGGCGGAGAATTCGGTGGGTATCGGCGGTGCCTACCTGTGCGTTTACGGTATGGAAGGCCCGGGCGGATACCAGTTCGTCGGTCGCACGCTGCAGATGTGGAGCCGCTGGCGCGAGGTGGCCGCCTTCGGCGGCAAGCCCTGGTTGCTGCGCTTCTTCGACCAGATCCGGTTTTACCCGGTCGATACCGAGGAACTGCAGCGGATCCGGCGCGACTTCCCGCTGGGCCGTTATCCGCTGCGCATCGAACAGGGCGAGCTGCGGCTGGCGGACTACCAGGCCTTTCTCGCGCGCGAGGCCGAGGGCATCGCGGCCTTCCGCGCGCAACAGCAAGCCGCATTCGACGCCGAGCGCCAGCGCTGGATCGCCAGCGGCCAGGCGCATTTCGAGAGCGAGGAGGCGACGCCCGGCGTCGGCGAAGACGTGGTGCTGGCCGACGGTCAGCAGGCAATCGAAAGCCACATCGCCGGCAGCCTGTGGCAGGTGCGGGTACGGCCCGGCCAGACCGTCAAAGCCGGTGACCCGCTGGTCATCCTCGAATCGATGAAGATGGAAATCGCGCTGGATTCGCCGTGCGACGGCGTCGTGCGCGAGGTACGCGTGCAGCCCGGCGCACCCGTGCGCGCGGGCCAGTGCGTCGTCGTCCTGGAGCAGGCATGAACCTCCCCATGAATCATCCCCATCAGGAAGGCATTCGCATGACCGAGCATCCGTTCGACCTGCGCCTGGATCGGTTGTCCCGCGCCTACATCGCTGGCGAACTCACGCCGCGCACGCTGATCGTCCGGCTGCGCAAGCAGGCATTGGCGCTCGACCCCGCGTTCCACCTGTTCATCCATGTGCTGAGCGAGGCCGAGCTGGAGCCCTATCTGGCCGCGCTGGATGGGCGTTCACCCGCCGAGCTGCCGCTGTACGGCGTCCCCTTCGCGATCAAGGACAACATCGACCTGGCCGGTGTGCCGACGACGGCCGCCTGCCCGGCCTTCGCGTACACGCCCGAACGCAGCGCCACGCTGGTGGAGCGGCTGGTCGCGCTGGGCGCCGTGCCGCTGGGCAAGGCCAATCTCGACCAGTTCGCCACCGGGCTGAACGGCACGCGCTCGCCTTATGGCGCCTGTCGCAACAGCGTTCACCCGGACTATCCCGCGGGCGGCTCCAGCGCCGGTTCGGCCTTGGCCGTGGCGCTGGGTGTGGCCAGCTTTGCATTGGGCACCGACACGGCCGGCAGCGGCCGGGTGCCGGCGGCACTGAACAACCTGGTCGGCCTCAAGGCCACGCGCGGCCTGCTGTCCACGGCAGGTGTCGTCCCGGCCTGCCGCACGCTGGACTGCACCACTTTCTTCACCGCCACGGCCGCCGAGGCCAGCCGGCTGCTGGCGCTGACGGCGGGCCTCGATGCGCGCGACGACTACAGCCGCGCCAACCCGCAGTGGAACGATGCCGGTGCTTTCGGCACGCCGCGCCCGGGGGTTCGCTTCGGCGTGCCGCGCCAGCTCGAATTCGGGGGCTGCCCCGAGAGCCCGGCGCTGTTCGCCGCCACGGTGGAGCGCTTGAAGGCCCTGGGCGGCGAAGCGGTGGAGATCGATTTCGCCCCTTTCCTGGAGGCCGCGCGCCTGCTCTACGAAGGGCCGTGGGTGGCCGAACGATACAGCGTGGCGGGCGCACTCATCGAGCGCGATCCGGATGCGGTGCTGCCGGTCATCCGCGATGTGCTGGCCAAGGCGCCGGACATCAGCGCCGTGGACGCCTTCCGCGCGCAGTACCGGCTGCAAGCGCTCAAGGCCGAGGCTGACCGCGTGCTGGCCGGCCTCGAAGTCGTACTGACTCCCGCTTACCCGCGCCCCGTGACGCTGGCTGAACTGCAAGCCGATCCCGTCGGTGCCAACAGCGTGCTGGGCGCATACACGAACTTCATGAATCTGCTGGACTACGCTGCCGTGGCGGTGCCCGCCGGCTTCATGGCCAACGGCGTGCCCTGGGGCGTGACCGTGTTCGGACGCGCATTCACCGACCAGTGGCTGCTCGGGCTGGCGGATGCGATGCAGCGCGCCCATTCGCTGCCGCTGGCCGGCGCGCGCCCGTTCGACGCGCCTTCTCCGGCCGGTCTGGCGCGCAACGACAGGGCACGGGTCGTCGTCTGCGGCGCGCACCTGGACGGTCTACCCCTGAACTGGCAACTGCGCGTGCGCGGCGGCCGCCTCGTGCGAGCCACGCATACCGCGCCGCACTACCGCCTCTACGCCCTGGCGGGTGGCCCGCCTCAGCGCCCCGGCCTGCAGCGCGTGCCTGCAGGAGGCGCCGCGATTGCCGTGGAGGTGTGGGAATTGCCCGCCAGCGAGCTGGGCTCGTTCCTGACCGGCATTCCCGCGCCGCTGGGCCTGGGCAACGTGGAACTGGAAGACGGGCACTGGGAGACCGGCTTCATCTGCGAAGGCCATGCGATCGACGGTGCCAAGGACATCACCGAGCGGGGAGGCTGGCGAAATCACATCCGTCACCGTTGAAATGCCTGCTGGTGGTTGATGGCAGCCCGGGCCAATCCCGAGGCGATATCCCAATGAGGATCGGCGCGGCGATCTCACCCGGCGAGATCCGCCTTTGCGCACTTCATCAAGGGATGTCGTTCAGATCGGTGGCGTTCAGCCGCCGGATCAAGGCTTCGCGCTGGATCGAGGCCTGCGGCAGCTCGGTCGACGGCACGACGCGCATCAGGAATTCGACGACCGCCTTGCCGAAGGCGTCGTTGCGATCACCGGCGACCATGTGACCGGCGGAGACGATGTTCACGTACTCGCTGTGAGGCACCAGCGCCTGGAACTCCCGCACCCCTTCGTCGGTGAGGACGTCGGACTTGGCGCCCTTGACCAGCAACGTGGGGATCTCGAGCGCCCGCGCGCAGTCTTCCAGCCGGGTCTGGCGTTGCGAAAGATCGCGTGCCCCCTGCAGGAACCGCGGATCCCAATGCCAATAGTATCTGCCGTTCGCCGCGAGGCGCACGTTCTTGGCGAGCCCTTGCAGGTTCGATGGACGAGGGCGGTGCGGCTGGTAGCTGGCGATGGCGTCGGCCACCTCGTCCAGCGTGGCGAAGCCATCGGGATTGCGCCGCATGAATGCCTGGATGTTCCGGACGCCCTCGGGCTCGACCCGCGGCGCGATGTCGACCAGGACGAGCGCCGTTGCCGGGACCGCGCGCTCGCCGGCTGCGACCAGGCTCGTCCCGCCCCCCATCGAGGCGCCGACCAGCACGCACGGACGATTGCCCAGGGCGTCGACCACGCATTGCAGGTCTTCGACCATGGCATCCTGGCTATAGGCGCCATCGGGCGCCCAGCCCGAATCGCCGTGGCCGCGCGCATCGAAGGCGACCGCGTAGTAGCCCGCGTCGCCGAGCACCTGACCCGTCCCTTTCCAGGCATGGCGGGTCTGTCCGCCGCCGTGCTGCAACACCACCAGCGGATGGCCGGGGTCGCCCCAGGAATCGCCGGCGAGTTGCACGCCTCGCGCTCCCTGCCAGTGATGCATGGGTTCGGGGGTGCCGGGAAGTCGTTGGCCTGCGCTCATCGCGTGTTCTCCAGAAAAAGGGCGGGCATCGAATGCATCAGCATAGCCGCGCTCGCCGGGCTTCGTCCGCCGCTTCCCCGCGAATCTTGACACCGGGGGCTTGCCCCACGATGATCCCCGACGTGATCCGAGGACCCATCGCCCGGATCCTGCGGAGGAGACTACCGAGGCTTCGGCCGATTGCCGGCGAACGCCGCAACGATGCGGCAGCAGGCGTTCGTCCGGCGTCCGCGACGGGAGCGATCCGGCGACCTCCGTGCGAGGCTCATTGCCTGTCGCACATCCTGATGGAAGACCCACCTGAATGACTCGGAGACATCAATGCATCGCAGGCCAATCCGGATCGGCAATTTTTCTGGCTATCTGGGTGATCGTTACACCGGGGTCGACGAAGTCATGGCCGGCGATCCGGTCGATGTCATCATGGGCGATTTCCTTGCCGAGTTCACGCTAGCGGGCATCTCCAGTCGATATCAGGCCGACAAGACCAAAGGGTATGCCGGCTATTTCATCAATCAGATCACCCCGCACCTGCCCGAGATCGCGCGGCGCGGAATGAAAGTCGTCGTCAACGCGGGCGGCTTGAATCCCGAAGGCATGGCGCAGGCATTGCGGGGACGGATCGCCGAGGCGGGCCTCGGGCTGCGGGTCGCGCATATCGAGGGAGACAACGTCCTGCCGCGCCTGGTCGAACTGCAGGCCAGCCACGCGATGTCCAACCTCGATACGGGCGCGCCGCTATCCAGTTGGGGCGTCCAGCCGATGGCTGCCAACGCTTACCTCGGTGGCTGGGGCATTGCCACCGCATTGCGAGAGGGCGCGGACATCGTCGTGTGCGGCCGGGTCACCGATGCGTCGCTCGTCGTGGGGCCTTGCGCGTGGTGGCACGACTGGGCGCCGGATGCCTGGAACGAACTGGCGGGCGCGGTGGTGGCGGGTCACATCATCGAGTGCGGGGCCCATGCCACGGGCGGCAATTTCACCGGCTTCGCGCGTATTCCGGGCATGTTGAACCCCGGTTTCCCGATCGCCGAGGTCGCGTCGGATGGCAGTTGCGTCATCACCAAGCACGCCGGGCACGGCGGCGCGGTGACGACGGACACCGTCACCGCCCAACTGGTCTACGAGATCCAGGGACCCAAGTATCTGAACCCCGATGTGACCACCGATCTTTCGACGGTCAGACTCCGGCAGCTCGACGTCGATCGCGTGGAGGTCTCTGGCGCTGTGGGGTCACCTCCGCCGGCGACCACCAAGGTCGCCGTGTTCGCGCAGGTCGGTTGGCAGATCGCGATGAATACTTTCGTGACCGGGCTCGATGTCGAGGCGAAGGTGGCGCTGATCGAGGAACAGATCCGTCGTCTGATGGCCGGCTCGGCGATCGACGAGCTGAGAGTGACGCAAGTCGGGGTGCCGGCGGCGAATCCGCGATCGCAATGGGAAAGTACGGTCATGGTGCGGATCATGGCGACGGCGCGAACGCGTGAGGCATTGGCCAGCTTACCCGCCAAGGTAGGCAGTCTTTACCTATGCAGCGTTCCCGGCTTTTATCACGATACCGGTGCCCAGCCGGTGACCGGCTCCTGGCCTCGCATCGAATACTGGCCGGCCTTGCTTCCGATGGCCGCGGTCGACCATCGCGTGGTCATGGATGACGGCCGGCGTATTCCGGTCGCGCCTCCCCCACACGCGGAAATGTCCGCGCAACCCAGGCACGCGGAACCCGTCGCACGGGCGTGGTCCGGCGAAACCCGCGCCCTGCCGCTCGGCACCATCGCTTATGCCCGATGTGGCGACAAAGGCGGCAACAGCAACGTCGGCATCTGGGCCAGCGACGAACGGGCCTGGCCCTGGCTGCGGCAGACGCTGTCCAGCGCAACGCTGCGCGAACTCGCGCCCGACTGGGCGCAGGTCGACATCGTGCGCCACGAACTTCCCCATCTGAAAGCCGTGCATTTCGTGCTGCGCGGATTGCTGGGAAATGGCGGTTCCAGCAATCTGCGCATCGATCAGGTAGGCAAGGCGGTCGGCGAGTACGTTCTGTCGAAGACCGTCGATATTCCGGTCGAACTGCTTGATTCGACCAGTCGATAGATCGTTTTCGATGAAGTATGGGAGTCGGGCTTACCGCCCGATCCGGCTTCTCGGCAGCGCCAGGATCACCAGCGCTCCGACGATGGCCATCCCGGCGACGAACAGCAGCGCGCCGTCATAGTTGCCGACCACGTCGTGATAGTGCGCGACGGCCAGCGGTCCGCCGGCGCCGAACAGCAGCGCCATGGGTAGCGCCGCCCCGCGTATCGCTCCCAGGTGGCGACGCCCGAAGTACGACGCCCAGATCACTTCCTGCATCGGGATCATGCCGCCCCAGCCCGTGCCGAGCAGGAAGAACGCCACCGTCTGCCAGGTGGGCGCGCGTTGCTGGACGGTGATCACGATCATCGCCATGGCCACCCCCGTCAGCGCGGCGCTCAGGGCTGCCAGCGGCTTGGGGTTCATCCGGTCGATCAACCAGCCCCACACGGGTTTGGAGGCCATCGCCGGAATCGAGGCGATCAGGATCAGCCAGGCCGCCGACGCGCGCGAATAGCCGGCGTCGCTGATGAAAGGCACCGCCTGGATCAGGATCACCGGAATGTTCACCTGGTACAGGCCGAACGCCAGCACCAGCATGTAGAACGCCCGGGTGCGCAGCGCCTGGGGGCGAGTCAGTGACCCGTCGTAGTCGGCTTGCGCCCGCAGCGCCCCGCCGCCGGCGACCTGCTCGGCCGATTTACCGTCCGGATAGAGGCCATGGTCTTCCGGCGTGCGCCGCATGACCAGTGCGGCGGGCAGCGTCAACAGCACGGTCGCGACGCCCATCGCCTGCCAGCCGCTGCGCCAGCCGAACTGGTCGATGTAGGCGGTGATCAGCGGAGTCACGCCGATGCCGCCGAACGAGATGCCCATCGCCGCCCATGCGATCGCCTGGCCTCGCTTCTCGACGAACCACTTGGCGAGCGTCACGCTGACGACCAGATTGCCGAGCAACGATGCACCGACGGTCAGCACCACACCGTTCAGCAGCACCCATTGCCACCAGGCGGTGGCCTGCGACAGGCCCCAGAACGCGAGGGTCAGCACCACCATGCCGAACAGCATCAGAGGGCGCGCGCCCCGTCGATCCACCTGGGTGCCGATGACGAAACCCGTGAACGCGGCCACGAACTGGCCCAGGCTGCGCGGCAACACGAACTCGGCGCGCGTCCAGCCCAGTTCGTCGATCATCGGCAGCATGAAAGAGCCGATCGCGTAGTTCTGCGCGCCGACCGACACGAACTGGGTGACGAACGCCGCGATGATCATCCAGTTGCCGTAGTACACGCGGCGGGCGCCGCGCTGCACCGTTGCCGGTGGGTCGGCTGTCGCGCCGGAAAGGCGCTGATCGATTTGCACGGATGATCTCTCTTCGTTCTTTCGATGGATTGGCGGCCATTCTGCGTGAATCCGATGCGCGGCGTCGGGCGTTCGTGTTTCGAAACCGCGGCGACGGCCTCGGGCGGCCGCCGTCGAAACGGCAGGCACAATTCGCGTGTGCCGTTCGCCATGGGTCTCGCGCTTGTCTTTCCACCAATCGGTCAGCCGTTTTCGATTCCCTCCGGCCGTCGCGCTGTGGATCGTCTGCGCCGGTGCGTTGCTGGCGCCGCTCGACTCATCGGTGAACACCGCGTTTCCCGTGATCACCGATGCCTTCGGCCTGCCGCTGCGCGACATCCAGTGGGTCGTCGTGTCGTACGTGATCGCGCAGTCGAGCCTGACGATCGTGTTCGGGCGGCTCGGCGACGTCCATGGCCATCGGCGTATCTTCGCGTTCGGCTTGGCCGCCAGCGCGTTGACGCATTGGGCGGCCGCCGCGGCGGCCAGCTTCGGCGAACTGATCGGGGCGCGGGTGTTCCAGGGGATCTCGGTCGGCATGGTGTCGGCTTGCGCGCCGGCCTTGGCCACCCTGATGTTCGCACCGGCCGACAAGCGACGGATCGTGGCCTTCTACGTGATGGCGATCAGCATCGGCATGGCGGTCGGGCCTTTGCTCGGCGGGCTGCTGATCGCGCGCTTCGACTGGCCCGGCGTCTACGGCTTTCGCGTGCCGCTGGCGCTGATCGTGCTGGGGTTGGTGCCCTGGCTTCCCAGGATGGCCGCCGAGCCCGCGGGATCGGCACGACCGGTGGGACAGGCGGGACAAGCGGGACAGGCGCCCCCCGAGCGATCGGCGCAATCGGCGCGACCCGCGCGATCGGCGCAAGTAGCGGGATCGATACGAGCAGCAGGATCGGCGGGAGAGGCGGACGACGCGCCGCGCCAGCGCGCGGCCCCCTTCGACTGGCTCGGCGCGCTGCTGATGAGCTCGGCGCTAACCGGCCTGATCCTGGCACTCGGCGAAGGGACGCGTCCGGCCGGGCAGCGCGGACTGGCGCTGGCTTTGCTGGCCGTCGGGGTCGCCGCGACGGTCGGGTTCGTGCGGCACGAGTCGCGGACGCCGGCGCCCTTGCTACGCGTCGAGCCGTTCCGTTCGGCCGTGTTCGCCTCGATGCAATGCGCGTCGTCGGTGATCAATTTCGCGTGTTTCTCGATCCTGCTGCTGGTGCCGTACGTGACGGCCAGCTGGCCGGACGGCTCGATCGTGCTGGCCGGCGCGCTGCTGGCGTTGTTTCCGGCGGGCGCTGTTCTGGGCGGGCTGGCGGGCGGGCGGCTGACCGTGTCGCCGGCCGCCGTGATCCATGCCGGCTTGTGGCTGGCGGCAGCGGGGCTGCTGGCCACGGCGTGGGCGGTGGCCGGCGGTTGGCGCTGGCCGCTGGCGCTTAGTCTGCTGATCACCGGCCTGGGGCACGGATTGTTCCAGGTCGGCTATATGGACACGACCACCTCGCTGTTGCCGGAGCACGAGCGCGGTATCGCCGGCAGCCTGGTCAGCGTGACTCGGTTGATCGGCGTGGTGTTCGGGGCCAGCGGCATCAGTTGGCTGCAGGAGCGTCTGCAATCGTTTCCGCTGACGTTCGCGCTGCTCGGCGCGGGGCTGGCGTTGTTCGACCTGGCGCTTAGGCGGACGATGTCTCGGTCGACGTCCTGAGCCTCCCTGTGGGGAATTCCCTGTCCGTTCTCGCGGAAACGCTTAAAATACCCGGGAAGGACACTGCAAACCCCATGAAAGTCTTCAATCTCGCTTGCGAACACGAACATCAGTTCGAAGGCTGGTTCGGGTCCGCCGACGAGTACGAGCGTCAATCGGCCCAGGGCATGATCGAGTGCCCGATGTGCGGCAGCAAGGCGATCCGCAAGCTGCTGGCCGCCCCGCGCCTGAACCTGTCCGGTGCGCAGGAACCTCCTAAGGAACGGCCGGCGGCCGGTCCGACACCGCCGGCCAACCAGGCCGAACAGGCGCAGGCGATCTGGATGAAGGTCGCGCGCCACCTCGTCGAGAACACCGAGGACGTCGGCGACAAGTTTCCCGACGAGGCGCGCAAGATCCACTATGCCGAAGCGCCGCAGCGATTCATTCGCGGCGTGGCCAGCGCCGAGCAGGCGGCCGAACTGGCCGATGAAGGAATCGAGGTGTTCTCGTTCCCGTTTCCGAAGGCGCTGAAAGAGCCGCTGCAGTAGTGCGGTAGCGGTCGTGGGCCGCACACGGCTCGGACCGTGCCGCCTTGTGAGGCGTTGCTGTCGCTGCCCTCAGGCAGCGCGCGATCTTCGCATGAAGGGGCCCGGGTCGGTCTCAGCCGACGCGCTGAGCGATTTCCCAACCCGTCCTGGCCAGCGGTATCACGCCAGCCGCCTGTTCATGCGCTTTCTCGTTCGACGCCGTGCCGTCGACGACCCGCTTGGCGATGCCTTGGAGGATCGCCGCCAGGCGGAACAGGTTGTATGCCAGATAGAAATCCCAATGCTCGACGCCGCTGCGGCCGGTGCGGCGGCAATACGCGTCGATGTATTGCCGTTCGCTCGGGATGCCCAGCGCAGGCAGGTCCAGGCCCTTGATGCCGCGGAAATGCCGGGGATCGATGTGATAGCCCATGCAGTGGTACGAGAAATCGGCCAACGGGTGGCCGAGCGTCGATAGCTCCCAGTCGAGGATCGCGCGGATCCGCGGCTGCTTCGCGTCGAAGACGAGGTTGTCGAGCCGGAAATCGCCGTGCACGATGGTCGTTTCGTCGCCATCCGGGATGTGCGCCGGCAGCCATTCGATCAGGCGATCCATCTCGTCGATCTTCTGCGTTTCGGATGCCGCGTACTGCTTGCTCCAGCGTCCGATCTGCCGCGAGAAGTAGTTGCCGGGCCGTCCGAAGTCCTCGAGACCGATCGCCTTGTAATCGGTCGTGTGCAGCAGCGCGATCACGCGGTTCATCTCGTCGTAGATCGCGCCGCGCTCGGCCACCGACATGCCGGGCAGCGATTGCTCCCACAGGATGCGGCCTTCGATGAACTCCATCACGTAGAACGCGCGGCCGATGATCGATTCATCCTCGCACAGGCAATAGACCTTGGCCACCGGCACCTCGGTCTTGCCCAGCGCGTGCATCACGCGGTACTCGCGCTCGATCGCGTGCGCCGACGGCAACAGCTTGGCCACCGGGCCGGGCTTGCTGCGCATCACGTACGCGCGCGACGGCGTGCGCAGCACGAAGGTCGGGTTCGACTGTCCTCCCTTGAACTGCTCGACCGTCAGCGGTCCCTGGTAGCCGTCCAGGTGCTGCCGAAGATAAGCGTCGAGCGCGCCGACGTCGAAGCGTTGCCGCTCGGCGATCGGCATCGTGCCGGAGAATTCCTCATTGTCGTCGGTCATCAAATCTGGTTCCGCTCAGCGTTGGCCGTCGTGGCCGGTATCAGTGAATCACTCTTGCCTCGCAGGACCTCGCCCTGAAGGACGAGGCTCGCGTTTTGGCCCGAGGTCAGTCGGCCTGCAGCAGCGACAGGCCCAGTTGCGCGCGCCGTTGCAGCCACAGGCTGGGGCGATAGCGCGGATCGAGCGTGACGGCATGGATGTTCTCCAGCAGCTTCATCACGCGTTGCGGGCCGAGTACGTCGCCCATCGCCAGCGGGCCGCAGGGGTAACCCAGGCCCAGGCGAACGGCGACGTCGATATCCTCGGGCGTGGCGATGCGCTGCTGCGCGATCTCGCAGCCGATGGCGATGATCATGCCGGCGATGCGCTGGGCGATGAAACCGGCGCTGTCGCGGATGACCGTGACCTTGGCGCCATCGCGGGCCAGCAACGCATGCGCGGCGTCGCGCCACTGCGCGCCGGTGGCGGGCGTGGTCATCAGCGTGCGGCGCTTGCAGCCCTTGGCGGCGAACGGGAACAGCGTATCGACGGCCACGACGCGCGTCGCGTCGACGCCCGCCCGTACCGCGGCCGTGCTCGCGTCCAGGCCCAGCGGCGCCAGCAGGATCAGCGAATCGGCGGCCGGCGCCTTGCCGTCGTCGACGCTGGCACCCAGTTCGGTGACGAGCTGGGTGAGCGCCTCGCGCTGCTCGGGGTCGACCCAGACGCGCGGCAGGTCGGTGACGCTGGGCACGGCCTGCTCGGGCAGCGCGCCGGCGCCGGCCGATGCGTTCTCGCGATAATCGTAGAAGCCTTCCTTGACCTTGCGGCCGAACAGGCCGGCGGCCACGCGCTGCGTGCCGATGACCGACGGGCGGAAGCGAGGCTCCTGGTAGTACTGGTTGAAGATCGATTCCATGACCGCGTGCGAGACGTCGAGCCCGGTCAGGTCGAGCAGCTCGAACGGGCCGAGCTTGAAGCCCTGGCCGTTGAACAGCGCCTGTTCGCGCATCACGCGATCGATGCTCGGATGGTCGGCGACGCCTTCGCCCAGCGTCTTCAGCGCTTCGGTGCCGAAGCCGCGGCCGGCGTGGTTGACGATGAAGCCGGGCGTGTCCTGCGCGACGACCGGGGTATGGCCGACGAGCCGGGTGACTTCGACGAGGCGCTCGATGACCGACGGTGTCGTGCGCGGCGCGGCGATCACCTCGACGACCTTCATCAGCGGGACCGGGTTGAAGAAATGGTAGCCGGCGATGCGTTCGGGATGCTGGCGGCCGGCGGCGAGCGCGGTGACCGACAGCGACGACGTGTTGGTGACGATGACCGCATCGGGCGCGACGACCGATTCGACCTTGGCGAAGAAGTCGCGCTTGATGTCGAGCCGTTCGATGATCGCTTCGATGACCAGGTCGCAGTCGGCGAATCCTTCGGGGCTGTCGAGGGCGGTCAGGCCGGCGCTGGCGGCGTCGGCTTTCTCGCGGCTGAGCCGGCCCTTCTCGACCAGCATCGCGAACGTGTCGCGGATCTGCTTGAGCGCGGCGGCGACGACGGCCGGCTGCGTGTCGTACAGCGCGACGGGGATGCCGGCCTGCGCATACAACTGCACGATGCCGCGCCCCATGGCGCCGGCACCGGCAACGCCGATCTTCTTGAAGGGTTGGGTCATCGCAAGGCTCCTGGGCGCGGTCGGGGCGCCGGTTCGTTATTCGACGGTGATCGTCCGGGGGGACCGGGGGACGCCGTTCTATCGGCGGTCGCTGGCGCGACCGGGGAATTGTAGCGGCTTCGCAATAGGGGATTCGCAATGGGGGATTCGGAGGACCTCGGAATCCGTGGACGAATCGGGCGTCGCTGATTCGTTCCCCGGCTGTCGGCCTTGCTCAATCCTGCAGCGCGCGTTCCCGTTCTTCGCTGAGCGACAGCCAGTCGTTTTCCAGTGTGTCGCGCTGCTGGCCCAGCTCGCCCCGGCGGCGCGCCAGTTCGGCGGCCTCGCCGGCCCGCTCGTACAGCGCCGGATCGGCGAAGCGCTGCTCGATGTCGGCCAGCTCGGCCTCCACCTTGGCCAACGTCTGCTCGATCCGGCGGATCTGCTGGTCCAGCGGCTTGACGCGCGCGGCCAGCTCGGCGCGCCGCTGGGCGTCGAGCCGGCGCTGTTCCTTGCGGTCCTCGCGGCGCTCGGCGCCGGCGGAAGCGTCGGCGGCGCCGGCAGGCGAGGGCGCGGAGGACGCGCCGGCGGGCGCCGCCGCGGCCGACTGCAGCCAGCTCAGATAGTCGTCCAGGTCGCCGTCGAAAGGCTCCAGCCGTCCGTCGTGGACCAGCGCGAGCTGGTCGACCGTCGCGCGCATCAGATAGCGGTCGTGCGAGACGAGCAGCAGCGCGCCGTCGAAGTCGGCCAGCGCGTCGGTCAGGCTGTCGCGGGTCTGGGCATCCAGATGGTTGGTCGGCTCGTCCAGCACCAGCAGATGGGGCTTGCCGCGCAGGATCATGCCCAGCAGCAGCCGCGCCTTCTCGCCGCCGGACATCGGGCCGATCGGCCGCAGCGCGTCGTCGCCCGAGAAGCCGTAGCGGCCGAGTTCGGCGCGGTGCGCCGATTCGGGGACGTCCGGCCACAGGCGCCGGTACATCACGAGCGGCGATTCGTCGGCGCGGAAATCTTCGACGCCGTGCTGGGCGAAATAGCCGATCCGCATCGCGCGTGCCGTGCGGCACTCGCCGCCCAGGGCCGGCAGATCGCCGATCAACGTGCGGATCAGCGTCGACTTGCCGGCGCCGTTGCGCCCGAGCAGGCCGATCCGCGCGCCCTTGACGACCAGCAGGTCGACGCCGCGAAGGATCGGCGTCGCGGCCTCGTAGCCGGCGTCCAGCCCTTCGGCGACGATCAGCGGATCCGGCGCGTCCGTGGCCGGGGCCAGCGTGAAATCGACCGCGTGCGTGGCTCGCAGCGGGGCGACGCGCGCCATCTTCTCGAGCGCCTTGATCCGGCTCTGCACCTGGCGCGCCTTAGTCGCCTTGGCCCGGAACCGGTCGATGAAGCGGGTCAGGTCGGCGATGCGGGCGGCCTGCTGCGTGGCGGCCCGCTGGGCCTGATCGATGCGCTGCGCGCGCAGCGTCTCGAACGCGCTGTAGCCTCCCGCGTAACGCACGAGCTTGCGCTCTTCGATCGACAGCGTCGCGTCCGCGATGCGGTCGAGGAAGTCGCGGTCGTGGGAGATGACGATCGCGGTGCCCGGGTACCGTAGCAGCCAGCGTTCGAGCCAGACGATCGCATCCAGGTCCAGGTGGTTCGTCGGTTCGTCGAGCAGCAGCAGTTCGCTCGGCGCGAACAGCGCGCGCGCCAGGTTCAGCCGCATCCGCCAGCCGCCGGACAGCGTGCCCACCGGCGAGGCGATCTGCGCCTGCGTGAAGCCCAGTCCGGCCAGCAGCTCGCTGATGCGCGCCAAGGCCGAATGCCCGTCGAGTTGCGTCCACGCATCGAGCGCCTCGGCCAGCGCCATGCCGCCGACGGCTTCGGCTTCGTCGCGTCGCCGTTCCGCGTCCATCAGCGCGGCGTCGGCCGCCAGCACGTGACGCCACGCGATCGCGTCGCCGCCGGGCAGCGATTGCTCGAGCTTGACGATGCGGCCCGGGGGGATGTCGATGTCGCCGGCTTCGAGCAGCAGCTCGCCGGCGAACGCGGCCATCAGCGAGCTCTTGCCGCTGCCGTTCAGGCCGACCAGGCTGACCTTCTCGCCGGGATTGATCGTCGCGCTCGCCTGTTCGAGCAGCGGTACGCCGCCACGGGCGAGCGTGATGTCGCGGATCCGGATCATCGGGCTTCGGCGCCTTTGCGCCGCTGGCGCTCGACCAGTACCGCGCGGGTGACCCAGACGAGTTGATCATCGCCGGCCGCCACCGGGACGTACGCGAATTCGAGGTCGTCGAACGCCTGCTCGAAGAATGCCGCCTCGTGGCCGATCTCGAGCAGCAGTCCGCCTTCGGGCGTCAGGTGCGCGGGTGCGGCGTCCAGCAGACGGCGGATCAGGTCCATGCCGTCGGCGCCGCCGGCCAGCGCGCCCGGCGGTTCGGCGCGGAACTCGGGCGGCAGCGCGTCGATCGATGCCTGGTTGACGTACGGCGGGTTGCACAGGATCAGGTCGAAGCGGCGTCCGCCGACCGGATCGAACAGGTCGCCGCGCACGAGCGCGACGCGCTCGCCGACGCCGTGCAGCGCGACGTTCTCGGTGGCCAGCGCCAACGCCTCGGCCGACAGGTCGGCTCCGATGACGTCGGCGGCCGGCCAGCGGTGCGCGGCAAGGATCGCGAGGCTGCCGCCGCCGGTGCACAGGTCCAGCACGGTGCCCGGCGGCTGATCGAGCCAGTCGTCGAGCGCGCCGTCGAGCGCCTCGCCGATCAGCGATCGCGGCACCAGCGCGCGCGCGTCGGACAGAAAGCGCTGTCCGCGCAGCCAGGCTTCGCCGAGCAGGTAGGCGGCCGGCACGCGTTCACGGCAGCGCCGTTCGATCAGCGCGACCAGGCTGTCGCGTTCGGCGTCGCACAGGCGCGCGTCCAGGTGAGGTTCGAGCTGATCGACCGGCAGATGCAACGCCCACGACAGCATCCAGGCGGCTTCGTCGTACGCGTTGTCGGTGCCGTGGCCGTAGGACAGGCCGGCGTGCTCGAACCGGCTGACGGCCAGGCGGATCAGGTCGCGCAGCGTTCGCAGCGCGCGAAGCTGGTCCGGCGCCAGCGTGGCCGGATCGACGCGTTCGAACCGGGCAGGGGAGCCGGGTCGGGAGGGAGAGGCGGATCGGACGTCGGACATCGAGGTCTTCATGAGTAGGGGCCGAGGAGGCGCCGTGCGCAGAGGCACGGCATGGCTGCGGCGATCACGTTCGCGTTCGGGGCCATGGCCCGCCGCGGCCGCTACGGCCGGCGCGGCGATCGTGCGCGGGAAGGGGGGCGGAGACCGAGCGCTTTTCGACTAGGCCCGAAAGGCGGCCATGAGCAAGAAACGCTCGCCCTCTCAGTCCGGCCGCAGCAATCGGCGCAGCGTATCGCGGTAGATGGCCTTCAGCGGTTCCAGGTCGGCGAGCGAGACGTGCTCGTCGATCTTGTGGATGCTGGCGTTGCACGGGCCGAACTCGACGACCTGCGGGCAGATCCGCGCGATGAAGCGGCCGTCCGACGTGCCGCCGGTCGTCGACAGCTCGGCCTGCCCGCCGGTATGCGCGGCGATGGCCGCGCCGAGCGCATCGGACAGCTCCCCTGGGGGCGTCAGGAACGGATGGCCGGAGATCGACCAGCGCAGGTCGTAATCCAGGCCGTGCCGCGTCAGGATCTGCTCGACGCGCGTCTGCAGCCCTTCGACCGTGCTGGCCGTCGAGAAGCGGAAGTTGAAGTCGACGACCGCTTCGCCCGGGATCACGTTGCTGGCACCGGTGCCCGCGTGCAGGTTCGACATCTGCCAGGATGTCGGCGGGAAGTATTCGTTGCCGGCATCCCATTCGGTGGCCACGAGTTCGGCCAGCGCCGGCATCGCGAGATGGATCGGGTTGCGGGCCAGGTGCGGATAGGCGATGTGCCCCTGGACGCCGCGGATCGTCAGCCGGCCGGACATCGAGCCGCGGCGGCCGTTCTTGATCATGTCGCCGAGCCGCTCGACCGACGTCGGCTCGCCGACGATGCAGTAGTCGATGCGCTGGCCGCGCGACACGAGCAGGTCTACGACCTTGACCGTGCCATCGGTAGCCGGGCCTTCCTCGTCGGAAGTGATCAGCAGGCCGATCGCGCCGTCGTCGGCATCGCCGGCGGCGACCAGTTCCTCGACCGCGACGACGAACGCGGCGATCGATGTCTTCATGTCGGCGGCGCCGCGGCCGTACAGCCGGCCGTCGCGCTCGGTCGGCACGAACGGGTCCGAGTGCCACTGGTCGAGCGGGCCGGTCGGCACGACGTCGGTGTGCCCGGCGAACACGGCCAGCGGGCCGGCTCGGAGGCCGCTGCGCACGGCCCACAGATTGGTGACGCCACCGCTGGCGATCGTCTCGCAGGTGAAGCCCAGGGGCGTCAGCCGGTCGATCAGCAGGGATTGGCAGCCGTCATCGGCGGGGGTGACGGAACGGGCGCGGATCAGCGCTTCGGTGAGCGCGCGGACGGGGTCAGGCATCGGCCGAATGTATCAGAATTCGGTTGCCGGTCAGAGGGTGGGAGCCGAGGGCGCCGACAGAATCCGATCGCCAGCCCGAGCAAGGCGGGACGCGGGCGCCGCCGCCGGTCAGGCCGGCAGCAGCCCCTGGTACAGCGGATCGGAGAAGCCGACCAGCAAGCGGTCGCCGGCTTCCAGCACCGGGCGCTTGATGATCGTCGGCTCGCGCAGCATCAGGTCGGTCGCGCTGGCCTGGTCGACGATCGCGTCGCGCTCGGCGGGCGTCAGCCGTCGCCAGGTGAGACCCCGCCGGTTCAGCAGCGCATCCCAGGGCACGTGGCTGAGCCAGCGTTGCAGCATCGCCTCGGTCAACCCGTCCTTGCGGAAATCGTGGAACCGGTACGGCAGCCCGTGATCCTTGAGCCAGGACCGGGCCTTGCGGACCTGGTCGCAGTTGTCGATGCCATGGATCACGATGTCGGTCATGCGTTGCGTCAGACGTTGAGCAGGAACTCCGAGAAAGACGGGCTTTCCTGCGCGGGGTTGCTTGCCGGCCGGGGCGCCGGGGCGGCGGCGGGCGGCCGGTTGATCGGCGCGGTTTGCAGCGACGGCAGGGCCAGCGCGGGGTCCGTCGGCTCGGCCGCCTTCGGCGGCTCGGCGCCGGCACCCGCGTTGCCCGCGCCCGTATTCTCCAACATCCAGAGCAGGTTCGTCGGCGAATCCGAGTTGGCCAGCGCGTCTTCCCGCCCGATGCGCTTGTCCTGGACGAGCTTGACCAGCGCCTGCTCGAAGGTCTGCGAACCGGGTGCCAGGCTTTTTTCCATCGCTTCCTTGACGTCGCTCAGGCGTCCCTGCTCGATCAGCTCGGCGACGTGGCGCGTGTTCAGCAGCAGCTCGACGGCAGGGATCCGCCCGCCGTCGGCGGCGCGGATCAGCCGCTGCGAAATCACGGCTTTCAGCGACGCGGCCAGGTCGGACAGCAGGACGCGACGATTGTCCGGCGGGTAGAAGTTGACGATCCGGTTCAGCGCGTTGTTGGCGTTGTTCGCGTGCAGCGTGGCCAGCACCAGGTGGCCCGACTGCGCGTACGCGAGTGCGTGGGCCATCGTTTCGGTGTCGCGGATCTCGCCGATCAGGATGCAGTCCGGCGCCTGCCGCATCGCGTTCTTCAGCGCGACGTGCAGGTTGTCGGTGTCGGTGCCGATCTGCCGCTGGTTGACGATCGAGCGCTTGTTGACGAACGTGAACTCGATCGGATCCTCGAGCGTCAGGATGTGGCCCGAGCGCATCTCGTTCCGGTGATCGAGCATCGCGGCCAGCGTCGTGGACTTGCCCGAGCCGGTGGCGCCGACGACCAGCACCAGGCCGCGTTTCTCCATGATCACGTCGAGCAGCGCCGACGGCAGCCCCAGCGATGCGAACGGCGGGATGTCGCCCGGAATGTAGCGGATCACGCAGGCCGGGGTGCCGCGCTGCTTGAAGATGTTGACTCGGAAGCTGCCGACGTCGCGCACGCCGTGGCCGACGTTCAGTTCGTGTTCTTCCTCGAACTGCTGCCACTGCTTGTCGGAGACCAGCTCGCGGATCATCGCCATGATGGTCCGCGGATCGAGTCGCTGCTGATTGATCGGCAAGCTGACGCCGTTGATCTTGATATGCACTGGCGAGCCCACCGCCAGGAACAGGTCCGAGGCCTTTTTTTCGGCCATCAGACACAGCAGTCGATTCATTACCATCCACGGACCCCTAGTCACGCCTTCATCAGGACGTGGGGTCGTTCAGTCGCCGCGCAGCAACTCGTTGATGGCGGTCTTCGCGCGCGTTTGCGCATCGACCCGCTTGACGATGACTGCACAGTACAGGCTGACCCCACCGGTGGATGGCAGCGATCCCGGCACGACGACCGAGCCGGACGGAATCCGGCCATAGCTGACGTTGCCCGTGGCGCGGTCGACGATCTTGGTGGTGGCGCTGAGGAATACCCCCATCGACAACACCGAGTTCTCTTCCACGATCACACCTTCCACCACTTCGGAACGGGCACCGATGAAACAGTTGTCCTCGATGATCGTCGGATTGGCCTGCAGCGGCTCGAGCACGCCTCCGATGCCGACTCCCCCGGAAAGATGCACGTTCTTGCCGATCTGCGCGCACGATCCGACGGTGGCCCATGTGTCGACCATCGTGCCTTCGTCCACGTAGGCTCCGATGTTCACGTAAGACGGCATCAGCACCGCGTTCCGGCCGATGAAGCACCCCCGTCGCGCGACGGCCGGCGGGACGACCCGATAGCCGCCGGCCGCGAAATCGGCGGCCGTGAAGCCGGCGAACTTGGTCGGTACCTTGTCGTAGAAGCGGAACGGGTCGCTGCCGCCCGAGAACGTCATCGGCACGTTGTCCTCGAGCCGGAACGACAGCAGCACGGCTTTCTTCAGCCATTGGTGCGTGACCCATTCGCCGTCGATCTTCTCGGCGACCCGCGCCTTGCCCGAATCGAGCAGCGCGAGCGCCTCGTCGACGGCTTTGCGTACCTCGGCGGGCACGGATTGGGGGGAGAACTCGGCGCGGTTCTCCCACGCTTGTTCGAGAACGGTCTGCAGTTGGCTCATGTCGAAGAATGCTGGTTGACGAAGGATTGGATGCGGGCGGCGCCCTCGAGGCAGGCGGCGATCGGTTCGACCAGTGCCAGGCGGACGAAGCCGGCGCCGGGATTGCCGCGCTGCGGATGCTCGCGGGCCAGGAAGCTGCCGGGCAGGCACAGCACATTATATTGACGGTACAACTCGCGCATGAACCCGACGTCATCGCCGCCCGGTACGCCCGCCCACAGGTAGAAGCCGGCCTGCGGGCGCGCGGTCGCGAGCACCGAGGCGATCAGCGGCGTCACCGCGTCGAACTTCTCGCGGTACAGCCGGCGGTTCTCGCGCACGTGCGCCTCGTCGTTCCAGGCCGCGGTCGACGCGGCCTGCACGACCGGACTCATCGCGCTGCCGTGGTAAGTGCGATAGAGCAGGAACGCGCGCAGCAGCTCGGCGTCACCCGCCACGTAGCCCGATCGCATGCCCGGGCAGTTGGAGCGCTTGGACAGGCTGCCGAACACGACCAGCCGCGCGAAGTCGCGCAGGGCGAGCTGCCGGGCGGCGTCGAGCGCTCCCAGCGGCGGCCGCGCCTCGTCGAAGTAGATCTCCGAATAGCATTCGTCGGCCGCGATCACGAACCCGTGCCGCGCCGACAGCGCGAAGAGCTGCTTCCAGTCGTCCAGCGTCAGTACGGCGCCGGTCGGATTGCCCGGCGAGCACACGTACAGCAGCGCCGTGCGGGCCAGCACCGCCTCGGGGATCGATGCCCAGTCGCAGGCGAAGCCATTGGCCGGATCCTGGTCGATGTACCAGGGTTCGGCGCCGCCGAGCAGCGCCGCGCCCTCGTAGATCTGGTAGAACGGATTGGGGCTGATGCCGATCGGCCGGCGGCCGGGATCGCGCTGACCGATGTCCCCATCGAGAACGACTTGCGCGAAGGCGAACAGCGCCTCGCGCGAGCCGTTGACCGGCAGCACCTGGGTGGCCGGGTCCAGCCCGTCCAGGTGGTGGCGGCGGGTGAGCCAGCCGGCCAGCGCCTGGCGCAGCTCGACGCTGCCGGCGGTGGCCGGGTAGGCCGACAGCCCGCTCATCGATGCCAGCATCGTCTCGCCGATGAACGCCGGCGTCGGGTGCTTGGGTTCGCCGATCGACAGGTTGACCGGCGCCAGCGACGGGTTCGGCGTGACGCCGGCCAGCGTTTCGCGCAACCGTTCGAACGGGTAGGGTTGCAGCAGCTTCAGACGCGGGTTCAAGGCGGTTTCCTGGTGGCGGGGGCGAGCCCGGTATTCTATAAGGTTAAGGTGTCGCGCCCGGTGAGTCGGCCGGGCTTACAGCAGTGTTATCATAAGGATCCGCGCTCCGACGCGTGGCCCGAACGATGGCCAGGCGGGGCGTGCAAAGCCGCGGCAGCGGCTTTTTTGATTTTCGCTCTCGCTTCTCCAGCCCTGGTCGAACCACCGCGAAGGCACCCCAGTGCGTTTGAAACAACTCAAGCTGGCCGGGTTCAAGTCATTCGTCGACCCGACTTCGTTCGAAGTGCCCAGCCAACTGGTCGGCGTCGTCGGCCCCAATGGCTGCGGCAAGTCGAACGTGATGGACGCGGTGCGCTGGGTGCTCGGCGAGTCCAAGGCGTCCGAGCTGCGCGGCGAGTCGATGCAGGACGTGATCTTCAACGGCTCGTCCGAACGCAAGCCGGCCTCCCGCGCGTCGGTCGAGCTGGTCTTCGACAATTCGCTGGGTCGAATCGGCGGCCACTGGGCCGCGTATGGCGAGATCTCGGTCAAGCGCGTGCTGACGCGCGACGGCCAGTCGACGTACCTGATCAACAATCAGGTAGTGCGCCGGCGCGACGTCCACGACATGTTCCTCGGCACCGGGCTCGGACCGCGCGCGTACGCGATCATCGGGCAGGGAATGATCTCGCGGATCATCGAGGCGCGTCCCGAGGACCTGCGCGTGTTCCTCGAAGAGGCCGCCGGCGTGTCCAAGTACAAGGAGCGGCGCCGCGAGACCGAGAATCGCTTGCACGATACGCGCGAGAACCTGACCCGCGTCGAGGACATCCAGCGCGAGCTGAATTCGCAGATCGAACGCTTGACCAGGCAGGCCGAGGTCGCGCGCCAGTTCCGCGAGCTGGACGACGATCGGCTGCGCAAGCAGCGGATGCTGTGGATCGTGCGCCGCGACGAAGCGCTGGCCGAGCAGCAGCGGGTCGCCGAGGCGGGCCGTGCGCTGGTCACCTCGATCGACGCGCGGTTGGCCGAGCAGCGGGCCGCCGAGGCCCAGATCGAACAGTTGCGCATGGGCCACTACGAGGCGGGCGACGCCGTCCACGCCGCGCAGGGGCGCTACTTCGAGGCCAACAGCGAGGTCAGCAAGCTCGAATCCGAGATCCGCTACGTCGTCGATGCGCAGCGCGAAGCTCGCCAGCGCGCCGATGCGCTGGCCGGGGCTTGCGAGGCGGCGCAGGACGAGGAGCGGCGCGCGCGCGAACAGGCCGAGGCCGATCGCGAGCGGCTGGCCGGACTCGAGATCGACGCCGAAACGGACGCCGAGCGGCTGGCCATGCTGTCCGAGCAGGCGCCGGCCGCCGAGGAGTCGGTCAGGGCGTTGCGCGACGAATGGGATGCCGCCCGAGCCGAAGCGTTGCAGACGCGCCAGGCGATCGAGCTGTCGGCGACGCGCCGGCGCGCGGCCGAGCAGCGCCTGCAGGAGCTGGCGCGCCGGCGCGAGCGGCTCGAGGACGAGCTGTCGCGGATCGGCGCGCCGGACGTCGACGCCCTCGATGCGATGGCCCGGTCGCTGGAAGCCGCCGAGATGGCCGAGGCCGCCGGCGGCGAGGCGCTGGCGCAGGCCGACGCGGCGTGGCACGAGATCGACGCGCAACGGGTGCCGGCCCAGCAGGCGCTGCGCGAGTCCGAAGCGCGGCTCGCGCGGATCGACGCACGGATGGCGGCGCTGCGACAGCTTCAGGAGCGCGTGCAGAGCCAGGGCAAGATAACGCCGTGGCTGGCGCGGCATGGCCTGGACCGGCTCGGTCGCCTGTGGCAGGCCTTGCGCATCGAGCATGGCTGGGAGACGGCGATCGAATCGGCGCTGCGCGAGAACGTGTCGGCGCTGCAGGTCGAACGGCTCGCGCATCTGGCCGGCCTGGTCGCCGACGCGCCGCCCGCGCGGGTGTCGTTCTTCGCGGCCGGCGACGGATCTTCGACGGCGGGTGGAGGGGCGCCGCTCGCGGCGCAGGGCGACGAGGCATCGGGCAACGCGCTGCCGCCCGGCCTGGCCCCGCTGATCTCCCGCGTCCATTGCGCCGATGCCGGCGTGCAGGCGATGCTGGCCGACTGGCTGCACGGCCTGTATGCGGCCGATTCGGTCGAGGCTGCGGTGGCGGTGCGCGAGCAGCTCCCGCCCGGCGGACGCTGCATCGCGGCGGGCGGCCACCTCGTCGACCGCTACTCGATCCGCATCTACGCCCCCGATTCCGAACAGGACGGCGTGCTGGCCCGGCAGTTCGAGCTCGAGAACCTCGAGCGCGAGCAGCGCGCGCAGCGGCTGCTGGCCGACCAGGCGCGCGACGCCGCGGTCCGCATCGAGGCGGCGGCCACGCAGCGCCGGGCCGCGCTCGGCGAGGCGCGCGAGACGCACCACCTCGCGGTCAAGCGCCTGTCTTCGGTACGTCTCGATCACGAGCGCCTCGAGGCCGCGCGCCAGCGCGCGGCGATGACGACCGAGCGCCTCCAGGCCGAGTTGGCCGAGGTGCTGGAGGACGAGGAGCGCGGCAACCTCGCGATCGATGCCGAGACCGAGGCGTTCGAGCGGCTGGACCTGGAACTGGCCGATCGCCAGCAGCGGGCCGAAACGCTGACCGAACGCTTCGAGGCCGGCGAGCAGGAACTGGCCGCCCGGCGCGAGGCGGTGCGCCAGGCCGAACGCGATGCCCAGGAGCGCTCGTTCGCGATCCGTGAACTGCGCACGCGGATCGACCGGCTCGCCGAACAGGCGACGCAGGCGCGCCAGCGGTTCGAGCAGTCGTCGATCGAGCGCGAGCAGCTCGAGGACAAGCTGCTGCAGTTGTCCGACGAAACGGCGCAGCAGGGGTTGCAGCAGGCGCTGGAGGTGCGGGTGCAGGCCGAGCAGGCGCTGTCGGCGGCGCGCCAGCGGCTCGATGAATTGAGCCACACGTTGCGCTCGCGCGAAGAACAGCGGATGGCGATCGAGCGCGACCAGGAGCCGCTGCGCCAGAAGCTCGTCGACCTGCAACTGAAGGAACAGGCCGCGCGGATCAATGCCGAGCAGTTCGCGCAGCAGCTGAGCGAGGGCGAGGTCGACGAGGCGGCCGTGCGCGCCGGGTTCGACGAGGCGCCCAAGGCGTCGTGGCTGCAAGGCGAAGTCACGCGGCTGGGCAACGCGATCGCCGCGCTCGGGCCGGTCAACCTGGCCGCGCTCGACGAATTGAACGAGGCCAGCGAGCGCAAGGGATTCCTGGATGCGCAGTCGGCCGACCTGACCGAAGCGATCGAGACGCTCGAGGACGCGATCCGCAAGATCGATCGCGAATCGCGCGAGGTGCTGCAAAGCACTTATGACACGGTCAATCGCGAATTCGGCCGGCTGTTTCCCGAGCTGTTCGGCGGCGGTGAAGCCAAGCTGATGCTGACCGGCGACGAGATCCTCGACGCCGGGGTGCAGGTGATGGCGCATCCGCCGGGCAAGCGCAATTCGACGATCCATCTGCTGTCGGGCGGCGAGAAGGCGCTGACGGCGATCGCGCTGGTGTTCGCGATGTTCCAGCTCAATCCGGCGCCGTTCTGCCTGCTCGACGAGGTCGATGCGCCGTTGGACGATGCCAATACCGAGCGATATTGCGATATGGTGCGGCGCATGTCCGATCAAACCCAGTTCCTGTTCATCACGCACAACAAGATCGCGATGGAACTGGCCCAGCAACTGGTTGGCGTGACGATGCAGGAGCGCGGCGTGTCGCGCATCGTCGCGGTCGACCTCGAAGCGGCGACGCAAATGGCGCAGGCCGCCTGAAAATGGCCGCCCCGCGGATCCGCGCGCAGGACCCTACACGAAGGCAACATTGATGAGTACGCTGTCGACGACCTTGATCGTTCTGGTGGTGGCCGTACTGGCTGGCGTCGGCGTCTACAACCTGGTGCAGTATCGGCGCTCCGCGCCGGCGCCGCGCGACGGCAAGCCGCGCGCGGGCGACGAATCCGCCGTGGCGGCGTCGATACCCGGGCTGCAGCGCGGCGAACCCACGCTCGGCGCGCCGGAGTTGCCGCTGCACGGCGACAACGGCGAACTGGCGGACGACATCGACCCGGATTCGCTTCCCGACGAGTTGGCCCGGATCACGAATCTGGACAAGGTGGTGCCGCCCGACCACGCGATGCCCGCCGACCCGCCGGCGTCCGCGTCTGCCGCCGACGCCGGGTCCTTGTCCGAGCAGCCTGGCGGCGCGAAGACCGGTGCTTCGTTCGCCGCCCCGTCCTCATCGTACGGGGCATCCCCCTACGGCTACGGGACCTCGTCCTATGGGACCGCAGCGTCCGGCGCTTCGGCGGGCGCCGCCTCGGCGGCCGGCGCGATGGCGGCTGGCCGGGGTCCGGCGGGTCCGGTGCTCGCGCGGGCGTCGTCGCCGAGCACGTCGACAGCCGTTCCCGGCGCATCCGCCGCGTCGCCGTCGCCGTCGCCGTCGATGCCGACCGACGTCACCGGTATCGTGGCGGGCAGCGACCGTGCCGGCGCGCCGCGCCAGTCCCCGCCGGGCGCCGCGGCACCGCCGCGGAGCGCGGCGTACGACGAAAAGCCTGTATCGCTGGCGCCGGCGGTCCTCAATCCGGTCACCGACTGCATCGTCGAGGTCCGGCTCGCGCATCCGTATCCGTCCGACCGGCTGCTCGGCCTGAGCCAGTCGCTGCGCCGCGTGGGCGCCAAGCCGGTGCTGTTCGAAGGGTGGTACGCCTCCCAGGGGCACGCGGCCTGGGTGCCGATCGCGCCGGGGCAGCCCTCGGTGCCCTACGGGCTGATCCGTGTCGGCGTGCTGCTGGCCAACCGCCACGGCCCGTTGAACGCGATGGAGTTCGCCGAGTTCACGAACGGCTTGAGTACGCTGGCCGCGCAATTGTCGACGTCGGCCAAGTTGCCGGAGATGTCGCCCGTGCTCGAGAAGGCGCGCGCGCTCGACGACGCGTGCATCGAGCTCGACGCCCAGGTCGGCCTGAACGTCGACGCGAGCGAGCCGCTGAGCCCCAGCGACCTGGAACGACTGGCCCGCGAGCAGCGTCTGGTCGAGCGCGGCAACAATCGCTACGCGCGGCTCGGGCCGGCCGGCGAGGTGCTGTTTTCGGTCGCGCAGGTCGAGCAGCCCAACCGCATCACGTTCCTGCTCGACGTGCCGCGAGCGCCCGCCGCCCAGCATCCGTGGCAGGCGCTGGTCGATTGCGCGAAGGCGACCGCCGTGCGCATGCAGGGCACGCTGGTCGACGACGAAGGCCGCCCGTTGTCCGATCCGACGCTCGAACAGATCGGCGAACAGCTCACGGCCCGCGCCGAGGCGCTCGAACTGGCGGGCTTCCCGGCCGGCTCGCCGCTGGCGCTGCGCCTGTTCAACTGACGCCCGTGCCCGGCGACGCCGCTTCGTCCGCCCCGCCATCCCCTCCGCCCGCCTCACTGGCCGGCGAGGCCGAGCGCGAGCAGGCACACCGTCTGCGTACCGAGCTGGACCAGCACAGCTACCGGTACTACGTGCTCGATGATCCGACGGTGCCCGACGCCGAGTACGACCGGCTGTTCCAGCAACTGGTCGATCTCGAGACGCGGCATCCGGATCTGGTCACCCCGCAATCACCGACTCAGCGCGTCGGCGCCGGGCCGGCCGAGGGCTTTGGCGTCGTCGAGCATCGGGTGCCAATGCTGTCTTTGGCCAACGCCTTCGACGACGAGGACGTGCTGGCGTTCGATCGCCGGGTGCGCGAGGGGCTCGGCGATTGGCTGAGGCCTGACGAGCCGGTCACTTATGACGTCGAGCTCAAGTACGACGGGATCGCGGTCAGCCTGCGCTACGAGGGGGGCCGGCTCGTGCAGGCGGCGACCCGCGGCGATGGCGTGCGCGGCGAGGACATCACACCGAACATCCGGACGCTGCGTTCGGTGCCGCTGGGGCTTCGATCCGACCCGGCGGTCGCCGTGCCCGATGTCATCGAAGTGCGCGGCGAAGTGCTGATGTTTCGCGCCGACTTCGCGGCGATGAACCGGCGCCAGATCGAGCGCGACGAGCGCGAGTTCGTCAATCCGCGCAACGCGGCCGCGGGCAGCCTGCGCCAGCTCGATCCGCGGCTGACGGCGAGCCGGCCGCTGCGCTTCTTCGCGTACGGCCTCGGCGAACTCGAGGGGGCCGACGAGCCGGCCACGCATTCGGCGCTGCTGAAGTGGCTGACGAGCCTGGGGTTTCCGGTCGGCCAGCCGCGACGCACCGTCCAGGGGGCCGACGGACTGCTGGCGTTCCATCGCGACGTCCTGGCGCAACGGGCCACGTTGCCGTTCGACATCGACGGCGTCGTCTACAAGGTCGACGAGCGGCGCTTCCAGCAGCGGCTGGGTTTCGTCGCGCGCGCGCCGCGCTTCGCGGTCGCGCACAAGTTTCCGCCCGAGGAAGCGATCTCGACCTTGACCGCGATCGACATCCAGGTCGGGCGCACCGGCGCGCTGACGCCGGTGGCACGGCTGGTGCCGGTCTTCGTCGGCGGCACGACGGTCAGCAACGCGACGCTGCACAACGAGGACGAGATCCAGCGCAAGGACATCCGCGTCGGCGATACCGTGGTCGTGCGGCGCGCCGGCGACGTGATTCCGCAGATCGTTCGCGTCGTGCCCGAGCGCCGGCCCGCCGATACGGTCCCGTACAGGATGCCCGACCACTGCCCGGTCTGCGGCTCGGCGGTCATGCGCGAAGCGGGGCAGGTCGTCACGCGCTGCGTCGGCGGCCTGATCTGCGCGGCGCAGCGCCGCCAGGCGCTGTGGCACTACGCGCAGCGGCGCGCGATGGATATCGACGGGCTCGGCGACAAGCTGGTCGAGCAACTGGTCGCGCGCGACCTCGTCCATACGCCGGCGGACTTGTACGCGCTGTCGCGCGAGACACTGCTCGACCTGGAGCGCATGGGCGAGAAATCGGCGGACAACCTGCTCGCCGCCATCGCCGCCTCGCGCGAGGCGGGCCTGGCGCGCCTGTTGTTCGGGCTGGGCATTCCGCACGTCGGCGAAGAGGTCGCGCGTCAGTTGGCAGGCGAGTATCCGGACCTGCAGGCGCTGATCGACGAGGACTGGACCGCGTTGCTCGAACGCAAGCAACAGGTGCAGAAGGCGAACGTGCGGCGGCGGACCAAGGGCGAGCCGCTCGAATCCGTGCCGCTCGAAGGCATCGGGCCCGAGATCGTCGACAGCCTGCGCGGTTTCTTCGCCGAACCGAACAACCGGCACGTGCTCGCCGCGCTGGAAGCCGCCGGCGTCCGGACCACGGCGAGGCGGCGAACCGGGCGGCGTATGGTCCCGGCGACAGCGGAACAGGCGACAGCGGAACAGGCGACAACGGAACAGGCGGCGGCGGGTAGGGCGTCAGCGGGTAGGGCGGCCGACGGGGCACCGGTGTCCGGCGGTCTCGCGGATGCGGAGCCGGCCTCCGGTCCGGGATCGGCCAGCGCGACCGGTTTCGAGCCGGCCCCCGCCGATGCGGCGATCGTCGATCGGCCGCTGGCGGGCAAGACCTTCGTGCTGACCGGCACGTTGCCGACGATGAGCCGCGACGAAGCCGCGGCGCTGATCCGCGACGCCGGCGGTCATGTCACCGGCTCGGTCTCGCGCAAGACCGATTTCGTCGTCGCCGGCGAGGCTGCCGGCAGCAAGCTCGTCAAGGCGACCGAACTGGGCATCCCGATCCTCGACGAGCCGGGGCTGCAGGCCCTGCTCGCCGGCCAATCATCTTCCCCTTCCTCCACGCAGTGACGGAACCGCTTTTCTCATGATCGCAATCATCGGTGGCAGTGGACTGGCCCGGCTCGCGGGCCTGGCCCATCAGCGACGCGAAATCGTGCGCACCCCTTACGGCGACCCGTCCGGGCCGCTGACTTTCGGTGAACTCGAGAACGTGCCGATCGCCTTCCTGGCGCGGCACGGCTATGGCCATACGATCGCGCCGCACGAGATCAACTACCGCGCCAATGTCTGGGCGCTCAAGTCCGCCGGGGTCGAAGGCATCGTGTCCGTGGCGACGGTCGGCGGGATCCGTGCCGATTTCGGGCCTGGCGTGCTGGTCGCGCCCGACCAGATCATCGATTACACGTGGGGGCGACGCTCCACGTACTTTGAGGGCTCCGAGAACCCGGTGCGCCACGTCGATTTCACCGATCCTTATGACGCGAGGCTGCGCCGCCGGCTGCTCGATGCGGCCCGTGCCGAGTCGATCGATCTGGTCGACGGCGGCACGTATGGCTGCACGCAGGGGCCGCGGCTCGAGACCACGGCCGAGATCCGGCGCCTGGAGCGCGACGGATGCGATCTGGTCGGGATGACCGGCATGCCGGAGGCCGCGCTGGCGCGCGAGCAGGACCTGCCTTATGCCGCGGTGGCCGTCGTCGTCAATCACGCGGCCGGCAAGGGCGATAGCGAGAACGGGATCTCGCTGGAAGCGATCGGGCCCGTGATGGACCAGGCGATGGCCCGCGTCCGCGCGCTGCTGGCGGCATTCGTTCGATGACGAATGACGACAGGGCAATTGTCGGCAGACGGTAAGGGCCGATCGCGGATACGGCCCACGGCGGACGAGGACCGACCCGGTGCGCGGAAAAGGGGCTGCGGGAATCCCCCCCGTCAGACCTTGAGCTGGGCGAGCAGGTCCGACTCGAGTTGCAGTTGCTGGCGCGGATTCGACAGCGAGGGGCCGTCGATCAGGAACACGTCCTCGACGCGTTCGCCGAGCGTGGTGACGCGCGCCGTGTGCAGGTTGATGCCGTGCTGGCTGAGCACCAGCGCGAGGCTGTACAGCAGGCCGGTGCGGTCGTTGGCCGTCACGGTCAACTGGTAGCGGCCATCGCGTTCGTCCGGCCTGAGTTCGACCTGCGGCTGGATCGGGAAGTATCGCGACCGCCGCGAGATCCGTCCTCGCACCGGAGGGGTCAGCGGCGCCTGCGCGGCCAGCGTCTCCGTCAGCTCCGCCTCGACCAGCGCGAGGATGTCGCGGTAGCTGTTCGACTGCGCCGGGTCGGTGATCAGGAAGCTGTCCAGTGCATAGCCGTCGCGCGTCGTGTAGATCTGCGCGTCGAGCACCGACAGGTTCTTGCGATCGAAGTATCCGCAGATCCGGGCGAACAGATAGCTCTGGTCGCGCAGGTAGACCACGACCTGGAATCCCTCGCCGATCGTCGCCAGCCGCGCGCGCACGATCGGCTCGGTGGTCGCTGCCCGTGGCCCGAGCATCCGCGCGTGCCACGCGATGTCGTTGGCGTCGTTGCGCAGGAAATACGCGGTATCGAGCTTGGCCCATAGCGCGCGATAGCGGTCCTCGGCCATCGCGCTCAGGTTCAGCAGGCGCATGGCCTCGGTGCGTTGCGCCTCGACGCGCAGGTTGGTTCGCGGCGACTCGCCGGTCAGCACGTTCTTGGTCGCGTGATACAGGTCCTCGAGCAGCTTGCCCTTCCAGGCATTCCACACTTTGGGACTGGTCCCCCGGATGTCGGCCACCGTCAGCAGGTACAGCGTGGTCAGCCGCTCCTCGTTGCCGACGATCCGCGCGAAGCGATCGATGACGGCGGGGTCGGTCAGGTCCTGCTTCTGCGCGATCGACGACATCGTCAGGTGCTCGGCCACCAGGAACTCGGCCAGCGCGGTCTCGTCGGCACCCAGCCGGTGATCGATGCAGAAGCGGCGCACGTCGATACGGCCCAGTTGCGAATGGTCGCCGCCGCGCCCCTTGGCGATGTCATGGAACAACGCGACGATATACAGCAGCCAGGGCTTGTCGTAGCCGGCCATCAGCTGGCTGCAGAACGGGTACTCGTGCGCGTGCTCGGGCATCGTGAAGCGGCGCAGATTGCGCACCACCATCAGGATGTGCTGGTCGACCGTATAGACGTGGAACAGGTCGTGTTGCATCCGTCCGACGATCTTGCGGAACGGCGGCAGGTAGCGGCCCAGGATCGACCATTGGTTCATCCGTCGCAGCGCGTGCGTGATACCGCGCGGCTGCTTGAGGATCTGCAGGAACAGCGCCCGGTTGGCCGGATGGCGGCGAAAGCGCGCGTCGATCCGCGTGCGCCCGCGCCAGATCGCGCGCAGCGTGCGCGGCGTGATGCCGGTCAGCGCCGAATAGCGCTCCATCACGAGGATCGCGCGCAGGATCGCCGCCGGGTCGCGTTCGAACAGGCTCAGGTCGCGCACGTCCAGCGATCCCTGGACGTTCTGGAACTCGGCATCGATCGGTTCGGGCGGTACGTCCGACGTGTGCTGGACCAGCGTCTCGACCTCCTTCAGGAGCAACGTCGACAACTGGACGACGGACTTGGCAGCGACGTAGTACCGCTGCATCAGTTCCTCGGACGCGCGGCGCGCCGATTGTCCGTCGATGCCCATGCCCTCGGCCGTCTGGGCCTGCAGATCGAACACCAGCCGGTCCTCGCGTCGGTTCGCGCACAGGTGCAGCGCCGCGCGGATCCGCTTGATCGTGCGTTCGTTGCGACGCACGGCCGTCGCTTCCTCGGCGGTCAGCAGCCCGTGCCGGACCATCTCGGCCCAGCGCTTGCCCTGGCCGGCGGCCATCGACACCCAGCGCACCACCTGCAGGTCGCGCAGGCCGCCGGGGCTTTCCTTGACGTTCGGCTCCAGGCTGTACGGCGTGTCCTCGAAGCGAACGTGGCGTTGCCGCAACTCGAGCATCTTGGCCTGGTAGAACGCCGCCGGGTCGAGCTGCGCGCGCAGCCGGTCGCGCAGCCGCCGGTAGATCGATCGGCTGCCGGCCAGCCAACGCAGGTCCAGCAGACTGGTCTGGATCGTGATGTCGCCGGCCGCTTCGGCCAGGCACTCGTCGGCGGTGCGCACGCTCTGGCCGATCGTCAGGCCGATGTCCCAGCACGCGCCGATGAAGTTCTCCAGCCTCCCGCGCACCGAGCCGTCGATCTTCAGCGGGACGACGATCAGCAGATCGACGTCCGAATGCGGGAACAGCTCACCGCGGCCGTAACCGCCGACCGCCGCGAGCACCAGGCCGCTGTTCAGCCCGTGGGCGATCCAAAGCGCGCGCAGCGCCTCGTCGGTGGCGGCCGACAGCCGCCGCGTCAGCGCGTCGGGCTGGTGGTCCTGCGCGAACTGCGCGGCGGCGTGTCCGCGCGCCTGCAGCAGCGTGTCGCGGATGGCCGGCGCGGGCGACGTCGGCCGGTCATCGACCGCGTTCGACATGCTTGGGCTTGATTCGTTCACAGCCCCTCAGACGCTGAGTGCCCGCAGGTCGGGGCGGGCCGGCGTGCCGGCCGATTGCGTCAGGATCTCGAAACCGTCGGCCGTGACCAGCACCGTATGCTCCCATTGCGCGGACAGGCTGCGATCCTTGGTCACGACGGTCCAGCCGTCGCTCAGCGATTTCAACTCGCGCCGGCCGGCGTTGATCATCGGTTCGACGGTGAAGATCATGCCCGGCTCCATCCTCTCGCCGGTGCCGGCGCGGCCGTAGTGCAGTATCTGCGGATCCTCATGGAAGCGCCGGCCGATGCCGTGGCCGCAGAATTCGCGCACGACCGAGAAGCCGCGCGCCTCGGCGTGCTTCTGGATCGCCTCGCCGATGTCGCCCAGGCGGCCGCCGGGCCGCACCTGCTCGATGCCCAGCCACATGCATTCGTACGTGATCTCGCACAGCCGGCGCGCGGCGATCGACGGTTCGCCGACCATGAACATCCGGCTCGTGTCGCCGTGCCAGCCGTCCTTGATGACGGTCACGTCGATGTTCAGGACGTCGCCGTTCTTGAGCGCCTTGTCGCCGGGAATGCCATGGCAGACCTGATGGTTGATCGACGTGCAGATCGACTTGGGGTACGGCGGATAGCCGGGCGGCGCGTAGTTGAGCGGCGCCGGGATCGTCTGCTGCGTGCCGACCATGTAGTCGTGGCACAGCCGGTCCAGTTCGCCGGTCGTCACGCCGGCCCGCACGTGGGGGGTGATGAAGTCGAGCACCTCGGCGGCCAGCCGGCCCGCCACGCGCATGCCTTCGATCTCTTCGCTGTTCTTCAGGGTAATCGCCATGCTAGAATTATAGGCTTGGCTGTCAAACCCTTGCAGGATTGTCTGTACGTCCTGCGTGCGGTTCGGCGGTCCAGCGCGAAGGGCAGCCAGGCTGCCCTCCGTGAATCGCGCGCCTTCGGGCTGCGTTCGGCTCCACGCCGGGTCGCCGGTGTCTGTCCATGCTACAGGCGCCGCGCTCGGCAAACGGGTGCCCGTCCTGGGCCTTTACGGGCCTGTTCGGGTCGTTGCGGGAGCACGGCTCCAGTCGTGCCGCCATCGGCGGCATCGATTCGGCCGCCGTGCATGAGCCGTTCGTCCCCGCGCCTGATGGCGTCAGACCCAACCCTTCAGTGGAGTTCGACATGTCCGTGACGATGCGGGAAATGCTGGAAGCGGGTGTCCATTTCGGCCACCAGACCCGTTTCTGGAACCCCAAGATGGCCCCCTACATTTATGGCCATCGCAACAAGATCCACATCATCAACCTCGAAAAGACGATGGTGATGTACCAGGAAGCCGCCAAGTACGTGCGCCAGCTCGCGCGCAACCGCGGCAACATCCTGTTCGTCGGCACCAAGCGCCAGGCGCGCGAGATCCTCGCCGAGGAAGCGGGTCGCGCCGGCGTGCCGTACGTCGACCAGCGCTGGCTCGGCGGCATGCTGACCAACTTCAAGACCGTCAAGACGTCGATCAAGCGCTTGAAGGACATGGAGACGCTGGCTGCCGAAGGCGGCATCGAGCGCATGTCCAAGAAAGAAGCGCTGATGTTCGAGCGCGAGCGCGAGAAGCTCGTCAAGAGCCTCGGCGGCATCAAGGACATGAACGGCCTGCCCGACGCGCTGTTCGTCATCGACGTCGGCTACCACAAGATCGCGATCACCGAGGCGCGCAAGCTGGGTATCCCGATCGTGGCGGTCGTCGATACCAACCACTCGCCTGAAGGCATCGATTACGTGATCCCGGGCAACGATGACTCGGGCCGTGCGATCCGCCTGTATGCCCGCGGCATGGCCGATGCCGTGCTCGAAGGCCGCGCCGCCGCGCTGAACGAAGTCGTCAAGACGGCTTCCGAAGACGACGAGGAATTCGTCGAGGTCGAGGGCGAGCAGGGCTGATCGCCCGCGGTGCGCCGGCGCCGGTATCGCGCGTAGCGCGGGCGCCGCCTGCATCTCGGGGCTGCTGCATCTCGGGGCTGATTGGACAGCCCCTTTTTCATTCTTCAAAGCATTGATTCGGGAGTCCGAAATGGCGGAAATCACCGCAAGCATGGTCAAGGAGCTGCGCGAGAAGACCGACGCGCCGATGATGGAGTGCAAGAAAGCGCTCACCGAGGCCGGTGGCGATCTGGGCAAGGCCGAGGAAATCCTGCGCGTCAAGCTGGGCAGCAAGGCCAGCAAGGCCGCCTCGCGCATCGCGGCCGAGGGCATCGTCGGTCTGTTCGTGTCGCCGGACGCGAAGCTCGGCTCGATCATCGAAGTCAACTGCGAGACCGACTTCGTCGCCAAGAACGACGACTTCCTCGCATTCGTCAAGAACCTGGCCGCGCTGGTGGCCGAGAAGGCGCCGGCCGATGTCGCCGCGCTGTCCGCGCTGGCGATCGACGGCAAGCCGGTCGAGACCGTCCGCACCGAACTGGTGGGCAAGATCGGCGAGAACCTGTCGCTGCGCCGCTTCGCGCGCGTCCAGGCCGAGGGCAAGCTGGCCAGCTACGTGCATGGCGGCAGCAAGATCGGCGTGCTGATCGACGTGGTCGGCGGCGATGACGCGCTGGCCAAGGACCTGGCGATGCACGTCGCCGCGGCCAAGCCCAAGGCGCTGGACAAGTCCGGCGTGTCGGACGAGGACGTCGCGCGCGAGCGGTCGATCGCCGAGCAGAAGGCGGCCGAATCGGGCAAGCCGGCCGAGATCGTCGCCAAGATGGTCGAAGGCACGGTGCAGAAGTACCTGAAGGAAGTCACGCTGCTGGGCCAGCCGTTCGTCAAGGACGACAAGCAGACGATCGAGCAGGTGCTCAAGGCCAAGGGCGCTCGGGTTGCCGGGTTCCATCTGTACGTCGTCGGCGAGGGCATCGAGAAGAAGACGACCGATTTCGCCGCCGAAGTCGCCGCTCAGGCCGCCGCCGCTGCCCGCTGATTGCTCCAGACTGGTTCATAATCGCGGCCTATGACCGAAAACGCCAATTCCGCCCCCTCGTCGCCCGCCTACAAGCGGGTGTTGCTGAAACTATCCGGCGAAGCGCTGATGGGTGATGACCCATACGGCATCAATCGCCAGGTGATCGCCCAGATGTGCGAACAGATCGCGGGCGTCGTCCAGCAGGGCGTCGAACTGGCGGTGGTCATCGGCGGCGGCAACATCTTTCGGGGCGTGGCGGGCGGCGCGGCCGGCATGGATCGCGCGACGGCCGACTACATGGGCATGCTGGCCACCGTGATGAACGCGCTGGCGCTGCAGGACGCACTGCGCGCGGTCGACGTCGTCGCCCGCGTCCAGTCGGCACTCAAGATCGAGCAGGTCGTTGAACCGTACATCCGGCCCAAGGCGCTGCGCTACCTCGAAGAGGGGCGCGTCGTGATCTTCGCGGCCGGCACCGGCAATCCGTTCTTCACGACCGACACCGCTGCCGCGCTGCGCGGCGCCGAGGTGGGTGCCGAGATCGTGCTCAAGGCCACGAAGGTCGACGGCGTCTACACCGCCGATCCGATGAAGGATCCGACCGCCGAGCGCTATCAACGGATCAGCTTCGACGAGGTGATGGTACGCGACCTGAAGGTCATGGACGCGACGGCCTTCGCGCTGTGCCGCGATCAGCGGCTGCCGATCAAGGTGTTCTCGATCTTCAAGGAAGGAGCGCTGCAGCGCGTGATCAACGGCGAGGACGAGGGGACGCTGGTCCACGTCTGAATCGGCGCCGGTCGCTGGCGAGGCCGCGATCGGGTGCCGTGAATCGAACCTAGCAGACAGGAGTCATGATGTCGGTCGCCGACGTGAAGAAGACTGCCGAACAAAAGATGGTCAAGTCCATCGAGGCGTTGAAGGTCGCGCTGACGCGTATCCGTACGGGACGCGCGCAAACGAACCTGCTCGATCACGTGCAGGTCGAGTATTACGGCAACCTCGTGCCGATCAGCCAAGTCGCCAACGTCACGGTGGTCGATGCGCGCACGATCGGCGTGTCGCCGTGGGAAAAGAAGATGGCGCAGGCCATCGACAAGGCGATCCGCGAATCGGACCTCGGCCTGAACCCCGTGTCGGTCGGCGAGTTGATCCGCATTCCGCTGCCGCCGCTGTCCGAAGAGCGTCGCAAGGAACTCGCCAAGGTCGTCAAGGGCGAAGGCGAGCAGGCGAAGGTCGCGGTGCGCAACCTGCGCCGTGACGCCAACGAGCAGTTGAAGAAGCTGCTCAAGGACAAGGCGATCTCCGAGGACGACGAGCGTCGTGCGCAGGACGATGTCCAGAAGCTCACCGACCGCAGCATCGTCGACGTCGACAAACTGCTCGCCGCCAAGGAGCAGGAGATCATGACGGTCTGAGCGATGCCCGCCGCGTGTCCGGCCGCCCATGCGAAGTCGATGGGAGCCGGGCCGGCGGCAGGGATCGCCGACGGTCACGATACCGATGAGCCAATACCAAAGCTCGACACAGGACGTACCGGAACTCCACGGTGTTCCGCGGCATATCGCGATCATCATGGACGGTAATGGCCGCTGGGCGACGAAGCGGCGGTTGCCGCGGGTGGCGGGCCATGCGAAGGGCGTCGACGCGGTGCGGGCCACGGTCGAGACCTGCGCCCGCAAGGGCGTCCGCTTCCTGACCTTGTTCGCCTTCAGTTCCGAGAACTGGCGCCGTCCGGCCGATGAGGTGTCGGTGCTGATGCGTCTGTTCATCCGCGCATTGCAGCGCGAAGTATCGTCGCTGCACGTCAATGGCATCCGGCTGCGGGTGGTCGGTGACCTGTCGCCGTTCGAGCCCAAGCTGCGCGAGCTGATCGCGCAGGCCGAGCGGCGCACGGCCCACAATCCCGGCATGACCCTGACGATCGCCGCCAACTACGGCGGACGCTGGGATATCCTGCAAGCGATGCGCGCGATGCTCAGTGACCGGCCCGATCTGGCCGCACAGCCCCAGCAGATCGAAGAGGCCCATCTGTCGCCGTATCTGGCGATGGCCTATGCGCCGGAACCCGACCTGTTCATCCGCACCGGCGGCGAACAGCGGATCAGCAATTTCCTGCTTTGGCAGCTCGCCTATACCGAGCTGCATTTCACCGATACGTTCTGGCCGGATTTCGGCGCCGATGCGATCGAGGCCGCGCTGGTGTCCTACGGCCAGCGCGAACGGCGCTTCGGCCGTACGAGCGCTCAGCTCGCCGGCCAGAAGGCCTGAGAGCGAGGCCGCCATGCTGCGCATCCGCATCGCGACCGCCGCCGTCCTGCTCGCGATCCTGCTGCCGACGATCTTCATCGGATCGCCGCGTACCTGGGCGATCGTCTCGCTGGTGTTCGTCGTGGCGGCCATCGGCGAATGGACGCGGCTGCTCGGCCAGAGCCGGATGATGATCGCCGTGGCCGGCGTGCTGATGGCCGTGGCCGGCGGCGCATTCATCGCGTGGCGCTACGGCGGCGAACATCCGGTGTCCGCATTGTCGGTCGTGTCCATCGCTCTGACCGCGTTCTGGGTGCTCGGCGGCGCGATCCGGCTGGTCGCCGGCAGCGCGCGGGGCGGGGGCTGGCCGCTGGCCTTCGTGCTGCTGTTCGGCGCCTGGCTCGCGCTGGTCGAACTGCGCGAGATCGGCGTTTGGGCGCTGTTGTCGTCGATGGCGATCGTCTGGATCGCCGACGTGGCCGCGTATTTCGCCGGGCGCGCGTTCGGCCGGCGCAAGCTGGCGCCGTCGATCAGTCCCGGCAAGAGCTGGGAAGGCGCGATCGGCGGCGCGCTGTGCGTCGCAGCCTATGGCGCGATCGTCGCCGCGGCAGCGCCCGCGTCCGCTTCGGCGCTGCCGTCGGTGCTGGCGGCATGGTCCTGGCCCGGCATGCTGGCGTTGCTCATCGGGTTGGCGGCGTTGTCGGTCGTCGGCGACCTGCACGAATCGCTGCTCAAGCGGCAGGCGGGTGCCAAGGACAGCAGCCAGTTGCTGCCCGGGCACGGCGGCGTGCTCGACCGGATCGATGCGCTGATTCCGGTCATGCCGGCGGCGCTGATGCTGTACCAGATTCTGAGGCCCTGACGACATGCGCAGCATCACGATTCTCGGCGCGACCGGTTCGATCGGCGGCAGCACGCTGGACGTCGTCGCGCGGCATCCGGACCGCTTCCGTGTCCATGCGCTGACCGCGCATCGGCGCATCGACGAGCTGGCGCGGCTGTGCGTCGCCCACCGGCCGCGGTTCGCCGTCGTGCCTGATGCGCAGGCGGGCGACACGCTGCGCACCCACCTGGCCGCCGCGGATTGTCCGACCGTCGTGCTGCAGGGCGCCAGCGCGCTGGACGTCGTGGCTGCCGATCCCGAGGTGGACGTCGTGATGGCCGCGATCGTCGGCGCGGCGGGGCTCGCCCCGTCGATCGCCGCGGCGCGCGCCGGCAAGCAGATCCTGCTGGCCAACAAGGAAGCGCTGGTCAGCGCCGGCCCGCTGTTCGTGCGCGTCTGCCAGGAAGGCGGCGCGTCGGTGCTGCCGATCGACAGCGAGCACAACGCGGTGTTCCAGTGCCTGACGCCGATGCCGTCCGGCCAGGGGCTGCCGGGCGTTCCCAACGGCGTGTCGCGCATCCTGCTGACCGCGTCGGGAGGGCCGTTCCGCCAACGCTCGATGGCCGACATGGCCGACGTGACGCCGCAACAGGCATGCGCGCATCCGAACTGGTCGATGGGCCGCAAGATCTCGGTCGATTCGGCGACGCTGATGAACAAGGGCCTCGAACTGATCGAGGCCCATTTCCTGTTCGGCATCCCGGCCGAGCGCCTGGACGTCGTCGTTCATCCCCAAAGCATCATTCATTCGCTGGTCGAGTACGAGGACGGCTCGATGCTCGCGCAACTCGGCAACCCGGACATGCGCGTGCCGATCGCGCACGCGCTGGGCTTCCCCGAGCGGATCGCCAGCGGCGTCGAGCGGCTCGATCTCGCCCGCATCGGGCAACTGCATTTCGAAGCGCCTGATCCGGTGCGCTTTCCGTGCCTGCGGCTGGCGTTCGACGCGCTCGGCGCCGGCTCCGCGGCGCCGTGCGTGCTCAATGCCGCCAACGAGATCGCGGTCGATGCCTTCCTGCACGAACGGCTGGCGTTCACGAACATCGCCACCGTCAACGACCTCGTGCTGCAGTCCCTGGGCGCCGAGCCTCCGCCGGCCGGCATCGACGAGGTCTTCGCGCTCGACGAGCGCGCCCGCACGCTCGCTCGTCGCCATTTGCTGAGGTATGCGGCATGAACCTGTTGTCGACGCTCGTCGCGTTCCTGGTCGCGCTGACGATCCTGATCTTCATCCACGAGTTGGGCCACTATCTGGTCGCACGCTGGTGCGGCGTCAAGGTGCTGCGCTTTTCGATCGGTTTCGGCAAGACGCTGTTCACGCGCCGCGTCGGCCCGGACCAGACCGAATGGGCGGTCAGCGCGATCCCGCTCGGCGGCTACGTGAAGATGCTCGACGAGCGCGAGACCGAGACGCCGATCGACCCGCGCGAACTGCCGCGCGCGTTCACGCGGCAGTCGCTCGGCAAGCGCGCATTGATCGTCGTGGCCGGTCCGCTGGCCAACTTCCTGCTGGCGATCGCGCTGTACTGGGTGATCTACGTCATCGGCGTGCAGGAGCCGGTGCCCGTCATCGCGCCCCCCGCGGCCGAGTCGGTCGCCGCGCAGGCCGGGCTGCTCGGCGGGGACCGCCTTCAGGGCGTCGACGGCAAGGCCGTCCGTTCCTGGAACGAGGTGCGGCTGCGGATGCTCGATGGCGTCATCGAGCGCCGTCCGATCCGGTTCGACGTCGATCGCCAAGGGCAGGTGACGTCGGTCGAGCTGCCCACCGCGTCGCTGCCCGCCGGCGAGGTCGAGAAGGACTTCCTGCATACGCTGGGCGTCGACCTGGCGACCGGCAAGGTCAGCATCGCCAGCGTCGCGCCAGCCAGCCCGGCCGCGCACGCGGACCTGCGCGTCGGCGACGAGATCGTCGACGTCGATGGCCGTCCGATCCGGCGCGCCGCGGAATTCATCGACCTGATCCGCTCGAATCCGGGCCGGCATCTGGTGCTCGGTGTCCAGCGCGGCGACGCCGTGCTATCGGTGCCGCTGACGCCCGAGGCCCAGGCATCGGACCGTCCGGGCGAGCAGGGCCGGACCATCGGGCGCATCGGCGCCGGACTGAACAACCAGGTCGCGATGCACGTCGTCAGCTACGGCGTCGGCGAAGCCGTCGTACGCAGCGTCGCGCAGACCTGGGACATGTCGATCTTCTCGCTGCGGATGCTCGGCCGGATGGTGACCGGCGACCTGTCGTGGCGCAACCTCAGCGGTCCGGTGGCGATCGCCGACTACGCCGGCCAGAGCGCCCGTATCGGATGGTTCGCCTACGTGTCGTTCCTCGCGCTGATCAGCATCAGCCTCGGCGTGCTGAACCTGCTGCCGATTCCGGTGCTCGACGGAGGCCATTTGGTATATTACGGGCTCGAAGCGCTAAGGGGAAAGCCCTTGTCCGAGCGCTTCATGCTCCTCACTCAAAAGGCCGGATTGGCTGCCATCGGGGCGCTGATGGTGCTGGCCTTGTTCAATGACATCACCCGCTTGATCGGATAGTAATGCCCGAATTGCGCACGAAGCGCCATCTTCGGCTGGCGCGGCGAGCGGCCAGCATCGCTGCACTGTTGTGGGCACATGCCGCGGCAGCGTTCAGCCCCTTCACCGTCAAAGACATCCGCATCGAAGGCATCCAGCGCACCGAGCCCGGCACGGTATTCAGTTACCTGCCGGTCAAGGTCGGCGAAACGATGACGGATGACAAGGCTGCGCAGGCGATCAAGGCCCTCTTCGCGACCGGCTTCTTCAAGGACGTACGCCTGGAAGTCGATGGCGACATCCTGATCGTCTATCTCGAAGAGCGCCCTGCGGTCGCCTCGGTCGACATCACCGGCTCGAAGGAATTCGACAAGGACACGCTGAAGAACGCGTTGCGCGACCAGGGCCTGGGCGAGTCGCGGATCTTCGATCGCTCGATCCTCGATCGCGCCGAGCAGGAGATCAAGCGCCAGTACCTGTCGCGCGGCAAGTACGCGGCCAAGGTCACGTCCACGGTCACGCCGCTCGAGCGCAACCGCGTCGCGATCTCGATCGCGATCGAGGAAGGCGAGACCGCTCGCATCTCGTCGATCCGCATCATCGGCAACAAGGCGTTCAAGGAGTCCGAGCTGCTCGACCAGTTCAAGCTCACGACGCCGACGTGGATGACCTGGTACACGAAGAACGACCAGTACTCGCGCGAGAAGTTCTCGGGCGACCTCGAGACGCTGCGCTCGTTCTACCTGAACCGCGGCTACCTCGAGTTCTCGATCGATTCGACGCAGGTGTCGATCACGCCCGACAAGGAAGACGTCGAACTGACGCTGTCGGTGACCGAAGGGCGACAGTACAAGGTCAGCGACATCCGGTTCGGCGGCAACCTGCTGGGCCGCGAGAAGGAGTTCTCGTCGCTGATGCTGATCAAGACCGGCGACGTCTACTCGGGCGAGCGGATGTCCGAGTCGACCAAGCAGATCTCCGAGCGGCTGGGCGAACTCGGCTATGCGTTCGCGAACATCAACGCGGTCCCCGAGATCAATCGCGAGAAGGGCCTCGCGTCGTTCACGGTCCTCGTCGATCCGGGCCGCCGCGTCTACGTTCGCCGCATCAACGTCGTCGGCAACTCGCGCACGCGCGACGAGGTCGTGCGCCGCGAGATGCGCCAGTTCGAGGACTCGTGGTACGACGCCGAGCGGATCAAGCTGTCGCGGTCGCGGATCGACCGGCTCGGCTACTTCAAGTCCGTGCAGATCGAGAACAGCCCGGTGGCGGACGCGCCCGACCAGATCGACCTGAACGTCGTCATCGAAGAAAAGCCGACCGGCAACATCTCGCTCGGCATCGGCGTGTCGTCGACCGAGAAACTGATCCTGTCCGCCGGGATCAACCAGTCGAACTTCCTGGGCACCGGCAAGTCGCTGGCGTTGAACGTCAACACCAGCCGCCTGAACCGGCAGATCAACGTCTCGATCACCGATCCTTATTACACGCCGGATGGCATCAGCCGCTCGTTCGAGTTCTATCTGCGCAACTTCAACGCCGCGCAATTGAACCTCGGTAATTACAAGTACCGGTCGATGGGCGGGACGATGCGGTTCGGCATTCCTTATACCGAGGTCGACCGGTTGTACGGCGGCGTCGGCGTCGAGAACAACCGCGTCGAGCTCGGCAGCGATCCCACGCCGCCGCAGCGCTACGTCGACTACGTCAACAAGTTCGGCGAATCCGTGACTTCGCTGCTGGTGTCGGGCGGCTGGACGCGCGACAGCCGGGACAGCGGCTTCATCCCGACGCAAGGGCGCTTGCAGACGTTCAACCTCGAGGCGACCGTGCCGGTCGGCGAGTTGCGCTACTGGCGAGCCACGTACAACCACCAGTGGTTCAAACCGCTGAACAAGGACGTGATCCTCGCGCTCAACGGCGACTTCGGCGTGGGCCGTGCGTGGGGCGGTCGCGATTACCCGCTGTTCAAGAACTTCTACGCGGGCGGCATCGGAACGGTGCGCGGTTATTACCCGTCGTCGCTCGGTCCTTATCGCGATCCGGTCGACAACGTCGCGCTCGGCGGCCAGACGCGTATCGTCGGCAGCGTCGAGCTGCAGATGCCGCTGCCGGGCACCGGCAACGATCGCAGCTTCCGCACGTTCGTGTTCGCGGATGCGGGCCAGGTCTATCCGCTGGGGTCGATCGACTGGGGCGAGATGCGCTACGCGGCCGGTGTCGGCGTCAGTTGGCTGTCACCGTTCGGACCGATGAAGTTCAGTCTCGGCTTCCCGCTCCGGCGCAAGCCCGAAGACCGGACCCAGCGCCTGCAGTTCCAGATCGGCACAGGGTTCTGACCATCGATCACCGTGTCCCCGGATGCGGTGCTTGTGACAAAATGGCAGGTTCGATCGGTGGATCGAACGCCAATCGGCCCCTGTCAGGGGCCAAACGTCGAGGATGTAGGATGAACAGTTTGTTTGGCCGTCCGGCCCGCATGTGGTTTTCCGCCATCGCCGTGGCTTCGGCGATGTTCGCCACCAACGTTCACGCGCAAGCCGAAACGACTCGCATCGGTGTCGTCAACGTCGACCGCATCCTGACCGATGCGGCGCCCGCCAAGGCGGCGTCGGCCAAGATCGAGGCCGAGTTCGCCAAGCGCGACAAGGACCTGCAGGACATGGGCACGCGGCTGAAGACGCTCAGCGAAAAGCTCGATCGCGACAACGCGGTGCTCAGCGACACGGACCGCGGCCGCCGCCAGCGCGAGGTCGCCGACCTCGATCGCGACCTGCAGCGTCGCCAGCGCGAGATGCGCGAAGACCTGAACCAGCGCCGCAACGAAGAACTCGCGCAGATCTTCGACAAGGTCCAGCGGGTGATCAAGCAGATCGCCGAGCAGGAGAAGCTCGACCTCGTCATTCGCGAGGCGGTGTTCGTCAATCCGCGCATCGACATCACCGACAAGGTCATCCGGGCGCTGGGCAACGGTGCGTCGACGGGCGCCGCGGCGCCGGCCACCGGCAAGTGATCGCCGCGGTCGACGGCGTGCTTCGCGCGCCGATGGATCGGACCGGCCTGCCATGGGGGCTCCTGGCGGGCCTGATACCGGGCCCGCAACGGAGTCAACGATGAGCGCCGAACTGCCCGAGTCGATCACGTTGGAGGCGCTGGTGCAGCGTTTCGGCGGCCGCATCGCGCGTGGCGACCCGCAACGCGTCGTACGGCGCCTGGCGTCGCTGACGACCGCCGGCGCCGACGACCTGAGTTTCCTGACTTCGGCGCCGTTCAAGGCGCAGGCCGAATCGACGCGCGCCGGCGCGGTTCTCGTCGGCGAGGCGTTGGCCGACGCGATTCCGGCCGATTGCGCACTGGTCATCGTCGATGATCCGTATGCGTGCTACGCGCACGTCGCCGGCTGGATCGCCGGCTGGCGCGAAGCGCTCGAAAGCCCGCCGGTCGGCGTGCATCCGAGCGCCGTCGTCGCGCCCGATGCGTCGCTGGGCGAGGGTGTCGCGATCGGCCCGGGCTGCGTCGTCGAGGCCGAGGCCGTCATCGGTGACGGCGTGCGTCTGGGACCGGGCTGCTTCGTCGGTCGTGGCGCGCGCATCGGCGCGCGGTCCCGCCTGGTCGCGCAGGTCAGCCTTTACGCCGGTTGCGTGCTCGGCGAGGACGTCCTCGTCCACGCGAGCACCGTCATCGGTTCGGATGGCTTCGGGTTCGCCCCCGAGGCCGGCCAGTGGGTCAAGATTCCGCAGTTGGGACGCGTCGTCGTCGGTAACCAGGTCGAGATCGGCGCGAACTGCGCGATCGATCGTGGCGCGCTCGACGACACGGTCATCGGTGACGGCTGCAAGCTCGACAATCTGATCCAGATCGGGCACAACGTGCGCATCGGCGAGCATTCGGTGCTGGCCGGCTGCACCGGCGTATCGGGCAGCGCCGTCATCGGCCGGCGTTGCCGGCTCGGCGGCGGCGTCGGCATCGTCGGCCATCTGCAGATCTGCGACGACGTGACGATCACCGGCATGACGATGGTCACGCGATCGATCACCACGCCCGGCACCTATTCGAGCAGCTTCCCGATGATGGAGCATGCCGCGTGGGAGCGGGCGGCCGCCACGGTCCGCCAGTTGCCGGACTTGCGGCAACGACTGAGAAAACTCGAAAAACTGTCAGGGAACCGCTGATGACCACGCTCGATATCCGGGCCATTCTCGAACACCTGCCGCATCGGTACCCGTTCCTGCTGGTCGACCGCGTGCTGGAGCTGGAAAAAGGCAAGCGGATCGTCGCGATCAAGAACGTGACGATCAACGAGCCGTTCTTCCAAGGGCATTTTCCGAACGTGCCGGTGATGCCGGGCGTGCTGATCATCGAAGCGATGGCCCAGGCCGCGGGCATCCTGTCGTTCCAGACCCAGGGCCAGGTGTCCGACGGCAGCTCGCTCTACTACTTCGTCGGCATCGATGGCGCGCGCTTCAAGCGGCCGGTCGGGCCCGGCGACCAGCTTCGGCTCGAAGCCGAGATCATCCGCTGCGCGCGTTCGATCTGGAAGTACAGCGCGCGCGCGCTGGTCGACGGCAAGGTGGCGGCCGAAGCCGAGCTGATGTGCACGCTGCGGCCGGTCGAACCGGTCAACCTGTCGCCCGCGGCGCCTGAAGCCTGATCGGACGCCGTGGCGTCCAACGCAGCAAGGGGGCATTGATGACGATGATTCATCCGACGGCGGTCGTGGATCGCTCCGCCGAACTCGCCGATTCCGTGCAGGTCGGCGCCTACGCGGTGATCGGACCCAAGGTGCGGATCGGCGCCGGCACCGTCATCGGGCCGCACGTCGTCGTCGACGGACCGACGACGATCGGTCAGAACAACCGGATCTACCAGTTCGCATCGGTCGGTGCGGCACCCCAGGACAAGAAGTACGGCGGCGAGGACACGTCGCTGGAGATCGGCGACGGCAACACGATTCGCGAGTTCTGCACGCTGAATCGCGGCACTGCGCAGGACGTCGGTGTCACGCGCATCGGCAATGACAACTGGATCATGGCGTACGTGCACATCGCGCACGATTGCCAGGTCGGCAGCCACACGATCTTCGCGAACACGACGAACCTGGCCGGCCACGTCCATATCGGCGACTGGGTGATCCTGGGCGGCTGCTCGCAGATCCATCAGTTCTGCAAGATCGGCGCGCATGCGATGACCGGCGTCGGCTCGGTCGTGCTCCACGACGTCCCGCCGTTCGTCATGGTGTCGGGCAATACGGCGGCCGCACACGGCATCAACGTCGAAGGCCTGCGCCGCCGGGGATTCAGCGCCGAGGCGATCGGCGCGATCCGCCACGCCTACAAGACGCTGTACCGCGGCGGCCTGACGCTGGACCAGGCGCGTGCCGCGCTGTCCGGCGAGATCGATGCGTTGACCTCGAACGGTTCGGCCGATGCCGCGTCGGCGGTATCGATGTTCGGCGGATTCCTCGCGCAGGTCACTCGCGGCATCGTGCGTTGACGATGCCGGCCGATGGCCTGAGCCTGGGCATGGTCGCCGGCGAAACGTCCGGCGACCTGCTCGCCGCGGCGGTACTGGCAGGACTTCGCGAGCGCAGGGCGGTCGAGGCGCGCGGCATCGGCGGACCCGCGATGCAGGCGCAAGGCTTCGATCCGTGGTGGTCGATCGACGCGCTGTCGGTGATGGGGTTCGTCGACGTGCTCAAGGCCTATCCACGGCTGCTGCGCATGCGCAACCACCTGCGCGACCGGCTGATCGCGTGGCACCCGCAGCTGTTCGTCGGCGTCGACGCGCCGGACTTCAACTTCGGTCTGGAGATCGCGCTGCGCGAGCGCGGCGTACGGGTCGCGCACTTCATCAGTCCGTCGATCTGGGCATGGCGGCGCGAACGCATCGAGACGATCCGCAAGGCCGTCGACCACATGCTGCTGGTCTTCCCGTTCGAAGAGCCGATCTATCGCGAGGCCGGGATCCCCGCTACCTACGTCGGGCATCCGCTGGCCGACGTCATCGATCTGGAGGTCGATGGCGAAGCGGCGCGGCGGCGTCTGGCGCTGCCGGCCGACCGGCTCATCGTCGGGCTGTTGCCGGGCAGCCGCCACTCCGAGATCGCGCACCTGGCCGAACCGTTCATCCAGACCGCCGCATGGCTCGCGCAGCGCCGGCAGGATCTGCACTTCGTGCTGCCGGCCGCCAACGAGCCGATCTACCAGGCGCTGCGCCAGAAGCTCGCGGCGATGCACCTGCCGTCCGCGCTGTCGATGACGTTGGTGCAGGGCCAGGCGCACGACGTGATGGCCGCCAGCCAGGCGCTGCTGATCGCCAGCGGCACCGCCACGCTCGAGGCCGCGCTGTTCAAGCGGCCGATGGTCATCGCGTACAAGCTGGCCTGGCTCAACTACCGGATCATGCGCAACAAGGGCTACCTGCCGTGGATCGGCCTGCCCAACATCCTGTGCAACGCGTCGGTCGTCCCCGAGTTCGTCCAGCACGCGGCCACGCCCGAGGCGATGGGCCGGGCGCTGCTCGCGCAACTCGACTCGCCGGCCACGCGTGCGCAGATCGTCGAGCGGTTCACCGACCTGCACCTGAGCTTGCGGCGCGGCTGCGCGCAGCGCGCCGCCGAGGTGCTCGACACGCTGGCCGGCGGGCGTTCCGGTACGCTCCCCGATACGCGTCCTCACGCGATCGCCGGTCAGGCCTCCGCCTCTACCGAGAGTTCGCCTGACGCCCCCGATATGCCCATCGACGAGCGCCCCGGGACGCCGACAGGATGACGACCCATGGTTTCACCGATCCGCGCGTCTGCGGCGTCGACGAGGCCGGACGCGGACCGTTGGCCGGACCGGTCTGCGCGGCCGCCGTCATCCTCGATCCGGCCCGGCCCATCGTCGGGCTGACCGATTCGAAGAAGCTGTCGCCGCTGCAACGCGACCGTTTGCAGCGGCAGATCAAGGAGCAGGCGCTGAGCTGGTCGGTCGCGTGGGCGCAGGTCGACGAGATCGATACGCTGAACATCCTGCATGCGACGATGCTGGCGATGCGCCGTGCGGTCGAATCGCTGTCCGTGCGGCCGCTGCTGGCTCGCATCGACGGCAACCGTGCTCCGGCGCTGCCGTGCGAGGCACAGACGCTGATCGGCGGCGATCTGCTCGATCCGGCGATCTCCGCCGCGTCGATCCTCGCCAAGACGGCCCGCGATGCGCTGATGTGCGACCTGCACCAGCAGTGGCCGCAGTTCCGCTTCGACGTCCACAAAGGCTATCCGACGGCGCTGCACCTGAAGCTGCTGGCCGAGCACGGCCCTTGCGAGATCCATCGCCGCAGCTTCGGGCCCGTGCGGCGCCTGCTCCCGCCGCGGTGAGCGCGGATGACGGGTCAGTCGAATCGGACGAATCATGCAGCGCTTCCCTAAGCGGATCGTCTCGCGCGACAACCGCGGTTGGCGCGAGTGCGTCGCGCTGGCCGAGTCGGCGCGTGAACGCAAGCGCCAGGGACGGGCGCTGCTCGAAGGCATCCACTTGTGCCAGGCGTGGCGTCAATGGCAGGGTGGCTTCGACACGCTGATCGTCAGCGATGCGGCGCTGGGCGACGCGGAAGTCGGCGCGTTGCTCGCGCAGCTCGATTCCGCCGCGCGCGTCTGGCACGTGACCGATCCGCTGTTCAAGGAATTGAGCCGGCTCGAGCACGGCATCGGCGTCGCCGCCGTCGTTCCGACGCCCGAGCCCGATTGGCCGGCGCGCATCGATGACGACTGCGTATACCTGGACCGCCTGCAGGATCCGGGCAACGTCGGCACGATCCTGCGCACCTGCGCCGCGGTGGGTATCGAACGCGTCGTGCTCGCGCCCGGGACGGCCGCATGCTGGTCGCCGAAAGTACTGCGTGCCGGCATGGGCGCGCATTTCGTATTGCGCATCCATGAAGGCGTGGATTGGGCCGGCCTGCGCGCGGTCTGCGCATTGACGGCGACCGCCACCGCGCTGCATCAGGCGCAGCCGCTGTTCGAGACCGACCTGCGCGCCCCGCGCGTGTGGGTATTCGGCAACGAAGGCGGGGGGGTCGATCCGGCGATCCTGGCCGGCGACGTGCAACGAGTCGCGATCCCGCAACAGCCGGGCATCGAATCGCTGAACGTCTCGAGCGCCGCCGCCGTCTGCCTGTACGAGCAATGGCGCCAGCGCGGCGCCCGGCCGCGGGACCCGGCGAGGGGGCTGTCGTGAGCGTTCGAACGAGGCACCCGAAGAATCGGGCGGCCCTCCAGGTGCCCTACAGATCGAGCACCTGCAGCACCGTCGTCGCGATCTCCTCGATCGACTTGGTCGTCGACGACAGCCAGCGGATGCCCTCGCGCCGCATCATCGCCTCGGCCTCGGCCACTTCGTAGCGGCAGTTCTCCAGCGACGCATAGCGGCTGTTCGGCCGGCGTTCGTTGCGCACCTCGGCCAGCCGGTCCGGCGAGATCGTCAATCCGAACAGCTTGCTCTTGAACCGCAGCAACGCTTCCGGCAGCTTGCGGCGATCGAAATCCTCGGGGATCAGCGGATAGTTGGCCGCGCGTATGCCGTGCTGCATCGCCAGGTACAGGCTGGTCGGCGTCTTGCCGCAGCGGGACACGCCGACCAGGATCACCTGCGCCTGGCTCAGGTCCGCATGCGACTGGCCATCGTCGTGCGCCAGCGAGTAGTTGATCGCGGCGATCCGCTGGTTGTACCGCTCGGTATCGACCAGCGTATGCGACCTGCCCATGTTGTGCGTCGACACTACATTCAGCTCTTTTTCGAGCGGTTCGACGAACGATGCGAACAGATCCAGGAACATTGCATTGGCCTGGCGTACGACACCGTTGATCTCGGTGTTGACCAGCGTGCTGAACACGATCGGCCGCACGCCGTCGCTGCGGCCCTGCTGCTCGATCCGGTACAACGCCTCGTGTCCCTTTTGCAGCGTATCGACGAAGGGCAGCCGCACCTGACGGAACTTGACCCGGTCGAACTGCGCGAGCAGCGACTGGCCGAAGGTTTCCGCCGTAATCCCGGTGCCGTCCGACACGTAGAACACCGTGCGATCGTGCGCGCTGTTGGGCATGGCCGACAGGGCCGCGGCGGCGGCCTGGGCCGCGCCCAGCGCTGGCGCCCGCATGTCGTCGGGAAGCGGCGACGAGCCGGTCTGAGGGGAGTGGGAAGCCGGCATATCAGCGCTCATCGGTTCAGGGGGCATGGCAAATGCAAGAAGGGGCTCGACGGGGCGGACCGGGTTGTCGTCGAATTCGTGAAATTATCGACGATCGGCCTCAAATCGGATACCGGGCAGCGTGGTCGGACAGGCCAAATGCTGGCATGCGAAGTAGAATCCGCGTGATCCTCGACGTCGGCCGTCCAATGCACGCCTTGGCCTGCACGAACGCCGAACTTTCTCCGACTCACGTCAGACTCGTCACAGCCACACCGACCTTCAGCACCCATTCGCCGATGCCTTCCGGATGGATCCGGGGGCGGAGCTCCGGCCATGGCCGGCATCAACCGTCCGATCGGTGTCTTGCAGTCAGCGCCTTCACACGGGCTCGCCCGAAGACGCTGCCTACAGCATATCGATTTCCAACCATGACAGGACGTTTCAGATGAACCAGTTCGCAGGACGACTCGTCGTCCCGTTCGAGGAATTGCGAATGACCGATGTGGATACGGTCGGCGGCAAGAATGCCTCGCTCGGGGAGATGATCAGCCAGCTCAGCGCCACCGGCGTGCGGGTCCCCGGCGGATTCGCGACCACCGCCGATGCCTTCCGCGAGTTCCTCACGCACAACAACCTGACCGAGCGCATCGCCCAGCGCCTCGAAGGCTTGAACATCGAGGACGTCAAGGCGCTGGCCGAGTGCGGCGCGCAGATCCGCCAATGGATCGTCGAGGCGCCGCTGCCGCCCGCGCTGGACAGCCAGATCCGCGAACACTACGCGCGGCTCGTGGCCGAGTCCGGGGCCGAGATCTCGGTCGCGGTGCGCTCGTCGGCCACGGCCGAGGACCTGCCCGACGCCTCGTTCGCCGGCCAGCAGGAAACCTACCTGAACGTGTCCGGCATCGACGCCGTGCTCGATCGCATCCGCCACGTGTTCGCGTCGCTGTACAACGACCGGGCGATCTCGTACCGCGTGCACAAGGGCTTCGTGCATTCGGCGGTCGCACTGTCGGCGGGCATCCAGCGGATGGTGCGCAGCGACCTCGGCGCGGCCGGCGTGATGTTCACGCTCGACACCGAGACCGGCTTTCCCGACGTCGTGTTCGTCACCAGCTCGTACGGGCTGGGCGAGACCGTCGTGCAGGGCGCCGTCAACCCCGACGAGTTCTACGTCCACAAGCAGACGCTGCAGGCAGGCAAGTTCCCGATCATCCGCCGCCAGATGGGCAGCAAGCTGATCCGGATGGAGTTCAACGACGGCACGGGCCCGCAGCCGACCGAGGAAAGCTCGGTGGGCCGCACGGTGCGCACCGTCGATACGCCGCCGGCGCAGCGCAACCGCTATTCGCTGGCCGATGACGAGGTCGTCGAACTGGCCCGCTACGCGATGATCATCGAGAAGCACTACGGCCGCCCGATGGACATCGAATGGGGCAAGGACGGCCGCGACAACAAGATCTACATCCTGCAGGCGCGTCCCGAGACCGTGAAGTCGCAGCAGGCCGGCGACCTGCGCCAGCAGCGCTTCAAGCTCAAGGGCACGTCCGACGTGCTGGCCAGCGGCCGCGCGATCGGCCAGAAGATCGGCGCGGGCCCGGTGCGGATCGTCGCGTCGGCCACCGAGATGGACAAGGTGCAGGCCGGCGACGTGCTGGTCACGGACATGACCGACCCGAACTGGGAGCCGGTCATGAAGCGCGCGTCGGCGATCGTCACCAACCGCGGCGGGCGCACCTGCCACGCGGCGATCATCGCGCGCGAACTCGGCATCCCGGCCGTCGTCGGTTGCGGCGATGCGACCGAGCGTCTGAAGGAAGGCGCATTCGTCACGGTATCGTGCGCCGAGGGCGACACCGGCTTCATCTACGACGGCCTGATCGAGACCGAGGTCACCGAGGTCGAGACCGGCAACATGCCGGAAGTGCCCGTCAAGGTCATGATGAACGTGGGCAACCCGCAGCTCGCGTTCGACTTCGCGCAGTTGCCCAACGATGGCGTGGGCCTGGCCCGCCTCGAGTTCATCATCAACAACAACATCGGCATCCACCCGAAGGCGATCCTCGATTACCCGAACGTCGACAACGACCTGAAGAAGGCCGTCGAGAGCATCGCGCGCGGCCACGCGACGCCGCGCGCGTTCTATGTCGAGCGCGTCGCCGAGGGCGTCGCGACGATCGCGGCCGCGTTCTGGCCGAAGACCGTCATCGTGCGGCTGTCGGACTTCAAGTCCAACGAGTACCGCAAGCTGATCGGCGGCTCGCGCTACGAGCCCGAGGAAGAGAACCCGATGCTGGGCTTCCGCGGCGCGTCGCGCTATATCGCGCCGAGCTTCCGCGAGTGCTTCGAACTCGAGTGCGAGGCGATGCGCCGCGTGCGCAACGACATGGGCCTGACCAACGTCGAGCTGATGATTCCGTTCGTGCGCACGACGCGCGAAGCCTCGGCCGTCGTCGAACTGCTGGCCCGCAACGGCCTGAAGCGCGGCGAGAACGGCCTGCGGCTGATCATGATGTGCGAGCTGCCGTCCAACGCGATCCTGGCCGAACAGTTCCTCGAGCACTTCGACGGCTTCTCGATCGGCTCGAACGACCTGACGCAGTTGACGCTGGGGCTGGACCGCGATTCGGGGCTGGTCGCCGAAGGCTTCGACGAGCGCGACCTCGCGGTGCGGGCGCTGCTGCAACGCGCGATCCAGGCCTGCAACAAGGCGGGCAAGTACGTCGGCATCTGCGGCCAGGGGCCGTCCGATCACCCGGATCTGGCCGAGTGGCTGATGGCGCAGGGCATCGCGTCGATCTCGCTGAACCCCGACACCGTCGTCGACACCTGGACGCGCCTGGCGTCGTTCAACCGGGACAGCAAGGCCAAGGCGGCCGCGGCGAGCTGACGCGGAGCTCGGCACGGCGAGTCGTGCCGTTGCGACTGCCCGCGGCTGAAAGGCGCGCTCCGCAAACGTAGTGCGAAAAAAAGGCCCTCGTGTTGGAGGGCCTTTCTCTTTTCTCCGGCGCGCGGAGGCCGGGGCTTACTTGGTGACCATCATCATGTCGCGCCGGCCGCCCTTGAACGTGTAGAACGTCAGCGTGCCGTCCTTCATGTCGCCGTGCGAATCGAAGGCGATCGGGCCGGTGATGCCGTCGTACTTGATCTTGGCCAGCTCCGGCAGGTACTTGGCCGGCGCGACGGAATTGGCCTTCTGCATGGCGGACGCCATGACCATCACCGCGTCGTACACATACGGCGCGTACAACTGGACCTCGACGCCCGTCTTTTCCTTGAACCGGGCGCGCCAGGCCGTCATCGCCGCTTCCTTGTCCTTGGTCACGCCGCCCGCTTCCGCGCAGACGACCTGGCCGTCGGCCATCGCGTTGCCGGCCAGCTTGGCCATTTCCTCGGTGCACATGCCGTCGCCGCCCATGAAGCGCACGTTCATGCCCAGCTGCTTGAGCTGGCGCATCATCGGGCCGGCCACCGCGTCCATCCCGCCGTAGAACACCACGTCGGGCTTCTTCGCCTTCAGCGACGTCAGGATCGCCATGAAATCCGTCGACTTGTCGGTCGTGTACTCGCGGCCCACGATCTTGCCGCCGGCGGCCTTGACCGCCTTGGCGAACTGGTCGGCTACGCCCTGGCCATAAGCGGTCTGATCGTCGATCACGGCGATCGACTTGGCCTTGATCTCGTTGACCGCGTACCGGCCCAGCGCGCCGCCGAGCTGGCTGTCGTTGGCCACCACGCGGAAGGCCGTCTTGAAGCCCTGCAGCGTGTATTTCGGATTGGTCGCGGATGGCGAGATCTGCGGAATACCCGCCGTCGAATAGATCCGGGATGCCGGGATCGTCGTGCCGGAATTCAGGTGGCCGATGACGCCGTTGACCTTGGCGTCGACCAGTTTCTGCGCGGCCGCGGTGCCTTGCTTGGGGTCCGACGCGTCGTCTTCGGACAGCAGTTCGAACTTGATCTCTTCGCCGCCGATCTTCAGCTTCTTGGCGTTGAGTTCGTCGATGGCCATCTTCGCGCCGAGTTCATTGTCCTTGCAGAGGTGGGCGGC
>JAKPAM010000239.1 GCA_029779435.1 Pseudomonadota bacterium
CGTCAGCGGAATCATCGCCAGGATCGCCGCCGCGGCGGTGAGCATGATCGGCCGGAAGCGGCGCGTCGTCGAGCCGACCACCGCCTGCCACGGCGTCAGACCGGCCTTTTCGTCCTGCTCGATCTGGTCGACCAGAATCAGCGAATTGCGCATGATCATCCCCGACAGGGCGATGACGCCGAGGTTGGCGACGAAGCCGAAGGGCACCTGAAACAGCAGCAGCGCCAGCGCGACGCCGATCAGGCCGAGCGGCGCAGTCAGCAGCACGAGCACGGTACGGCGGAAATTCTGCAACTGGATCATCAGCAAGGTGACGACGCAGACCAGCATCAGCGGCATCACCGCCTTGATCGAATTCTCGCCCTTGGCCGCCTCCTCGGTGGCGCCGCCGGCTTCGATGCGGAAACCGGCCGGCAGCCTGGCACGCAAGGGTTCGAGCAGCGGATCGATCTGCGCCGTCACCACCGGCGCCTGCACGTTGTCGCGGATGTCGGCGCGCACGGTGATCGTCGGCAGACGGTTACGGCGGGCGATGACGCCGTCTTCGAGCGCGTAGTCGATGCGCGCCAGTTGCGCCAGCGGCACATAGCGGCCGCTGGCGGTCGGGATGTTGATCTCGGCCAGTTCCGCCAGCCGCGCGCGTTCGTCGCCGGCGGCACGCGCGACGATATCGATCAACTGATCGCCTTCGCGTAATTGAGTGATGCTGACGCCGGTAAGCAGTGCGTTGAGATACGCGGACAGTTCCTGCGAGCTGATGCCGAGTGCACGCGTGCGATCCTGATCGACGTCGACCTTGACGACTTTGCTCATCTCGTTCCAGTCGAAGTTCACTTCCTTCAGATGCGGGTTGGCCTGCATTACCTGGGCCACTTCGGCGGCGACACGGCGCAGTTCGTCCACGTCTTCGCCGGAAACGCGGAACAGCACCGGAAAACCGACCGGCGGCCCGTTTTCGAGGCGCAGGACGCGCACGCGCAGACCGCTCCAGCTGCCGTTGGCGTCGGCGAAGCGCGCTTCGAGCCGCTTTTTCAGCGCTTCGCGCGCCGCGATGCCGTGCGTGGTGATGACGAACTGCGCGAAGCTGTCGTTGAACAACTGCTGATCGAGCGGCAGGTAGAAGCGCGGGCTGCCGTTGCCGAGATAGCCGGCGAAATATTTGATCGACGCCGCCATCTCCGGCTCGGCGAGCATCGCTTCGACGCGGCGCGCCTGCGCCGTGGTCGCCTGCAGCGACGCGCCGTTCGGCAGCCACAGATCGACCAGCAGTTCCGGCCGGCTCGACGCCGGGAAGAACTGCTTCTGCACACCCTGATTCAGCGCGACCAGCGAACCGGCAAAGGCGAGCAGCGTGGCGACGATTACCAGCCAGCGACGGTGCAGGCACCAGGCGATCGTCGCCTGCACGCGCCGGTAGAACGGCGTGCTGTAAATGTCGTCGCCATGCTGGCGGGATTTTTCGGCCAGCCGTTGCGGATCGAGCACCAGAAAGCCGAGATACGGCGTGAACAACACGGCGACGACCCACGAGACGAGCAGCGCGATGCTGACCACGGCGAAGATCGAAAAAGTGTATTCCCCGGCGCCCGAGCGCGCCAGGCCGACCGGCATGAAGCCGACCGCCGTGATCAGGGTGCCGGTGAGCATCGGAAACGCGGTCGAGGTATAGGCGAAGGTCGCGGCGCGGAAACGATCCCAGCCCTGTTCCATTTTGACGACCATCATCTCGACGGCGATGATCGCGTCGTCGACCAGCAGCCCGAGGGCGATGACCAGCGCGCCGAGCGAAATGCGCTGCAGATCGATGCCGAAAACGGCCATCAGCAGAAAAGTTACCGCCAGCACCAGCGGGATCGACAGCGCGACCACCGTCCCGGTACGCATGCCGAGGCTGAGAAAGGATACCGCCAGCACGATGAGCACCGCTTCGCCGAGCGACGAGACGAACAATTCGATCGACTGGCTGACGACCAGCGGCTGGTCGGCGACGACATGCACGTCGATGCCGAGCGGCAATTGCCGCTCTAAACGCTCGCGCGCGGCTTGCAGGCGCTGACCGAGACCGATGACGTCGGCGCCCTTGTTCATCGCGATGGCGATGCCGACCGCCTCCTGCCCGCGCACGTGCATGCGCGGCGACGGCGGATCGGCGAAACCGCGGCTGACGTGCGCGATGTCGCCCAGGCGGAACAGCCGGCCGTTGGCCTGGATGCCGATTTCGCGGATGCTGTCCACCGAGCGGAAATCGCCCGAGACACGGATGCGCACACGGTCCGACGGCGTTTCGTAGAAACCGGCCGGAGTCATCGCGTTCTGCTTCTGCAGGGCGTCGAAAATGAGCAGCGGATTCAACCCGAGAGTAGCCAGCTTGGCGTGCGAGATCTCGATGTAGATCTTTTCGTCCTGCACGCCGATCAGCTCGACCTTCTTCACGTCGGCCACCTGGCGCAATTCGCGCGCCATGCGCTCGGCTTCGCGGCGCAGCGCGGCGAGGTCGAAGCCGTCGCCGGTCAGCGCGAAGATATTGATGAAGGTGTCGCCGAACTCGTCATTCGGCAGCGGGCCGATCACCCCCGCCGGCAGCGTGCCGCGCATGTCGCCGAGCTT
>JAKPAM010000255.1 GCA_029779435.1 Pseudomonadota bacterium
TTTCAATGAAGGGAGAGAGAATCATGAAGAGCAATGTCGGCGGCATCGATCGTGTGTTGCGCGTCATCGTGGGCATCGTGCTGATCGTCCTGGCGGCGACCGGCGTGGTCGGCTGGTGGGGATGGCTCGGAGTCGTGCCGTTGGCGACCGGGCTGCTGCGGGTCTGCCCGCTATACGGAATCGCGGGCATCAACACCTGTCCGCTGCGGACGCGGCAGTAGGGGCGCCGTTCGAACCGATCGACCCCGGCCTCGAGGGCGGCCCGACACCGGTTCTCCATGGTCGGGCCCGGTTGCCTGGCGCGAGGCTGGCGGTACATAATGAGACGCAGACCCGTGCGGGACACCGAGCCGCGCCGCCGATGGCGCGGATGCCCGAAACAGGTGTCGCGAGAGCGTTTCGCGATCAAGCCGCCGACCGGCGTTTTTCGGGCAGCCTGGTACCTGCTGGGGGTCTTCATCCTGCCGGGCGTCATCGGGTAGGCCGCCACGCGCCAACGGCCCGCCGGATCGACCGCCTCCCGAGTCCGCTGCCCACGAACGCCCGGGTATCCAGGGCGTGACAAAGCCGTTGCCAGGCCAGCTTACGAGACCGCCGATGAAAGTAGCGTACCTGACCCACCCCAGCAGTGTCCGGCATGACATGGGGTCCTACCACCCGGAGTGCCCGGATCGGGTCACCGTCATCGGAGATCGGTTGCTGGCGATGGGGCTGCTCGACTACGTCGATGCATACGAGGCCCCCGCCGTCACGTGCGAACAAGCCGTTCGCGCGCACACGCAGCTCCATTGGGACCAACTGCACGCGCAGTCGCCGGCCAGCGGCTTGGTCCCTGTCGACCCGGATACGTTCATGGGGCCCGAGACGCTGAACGCCGCCTTGCACGCGGCCGGTGCGCTGGTCAAGGCCACGGACCTGGTGATCGGCGGCGAGGCGAGGCGCGCGTTCTGCAACGTCCGGCCGCCGGGCCACCACGCGACCCGCAGCGAGGCGGGAGGGTTCTGCTTCCTGAACAACGTCGCGATCGGCGTGCGCCATGCGCTCGACGTCCATGGCCTCGAACGCGTCGCATTGATCGATTTCGACGTCCATCACGGCAACGGCAGCGAGGACATCCTGGCCGGCGACGAACGCGTGCTGATGGTCTCGACGTTCCAGTCGCACCTGTATCCGTTCTCGGGCGACATCCCGCGCGGAGGCAACATGTGCAACGTGCCGCTGGCCGCGTACAGTGACGGACAGGCGCTGCGCGATGCGGTCGAGATGCGCTGGCTGCCGGCGCTGCGCGAATACGCGCCGCAGATGCTGTTCGTCTCGGCCGGATTCGATGCGCACCGCGACGACGAGATGAGCATGCTCGGTTGGCGCGACCAGGACTACGCGTGGGTCAGCCGGGTGCTCGTCGATTTCGCGGACGAGTGCTGCGAAGGGCGGCTCGTGTCGACGCTGGAGGGGGGCTACGCATTGCCGGCGCTGGCCCGTTGTGTCGAGCTGCACATGCGCGCGCTGCTCGGTATCGATTGACGGCCGGCATCACCGCGACATCATCGGGTCTGCGATGGCCGAACATCATTATCTGTCGTCCTTGTTCGATCCCGCCGGCGTGCTGCTGGTCGTCGATGAGCGCTCGCCCCCATCGTGGGCCGAGCCGCTGCTGGCCGCGTGCGCGCCCGGCCCCGAGCAGGCGCTCCGGGACAAGCACAGCGAGGCGCGTCCGGTACCCGTGCATTTGTGCAAGCCCGAGACCCTGGCTGCCGGATCGGCGTCGGCGCCCGCGCTGGCGGGCATCGACCTCGTGGCCCTGGCCGTGCAGCCGGATGAAGTCGTCCCGGTGCTGCAAGGTCTGGAACGGCTGCGCGCCGCCGCGCAGGCAGCGGACGGCAAGCAACGGCTGCCGCGTCAACTGCTGCTGCTGACGCCGTCGTCCGATGCCGCGCAATGTCAGGACTGGGTCCGGCGGGCTCGGGACGGTGGCTGGCGCGTGCTCGGTCCGAACAGTGCCGGATTCGTTCGGCCGCATCGGGGTTTGAACCTCGGCGGCATGGGCATGCTGCCTCCGGCCGGCGAGATCGCGCTGGTGACGCAATCCGGAGCGCTCGGCGCGGCGATGCTCGACTGGGCGCAGGAGGTGGGCGCCGGCTTCTCGCTCGTGGTCGCGCTCGGCGACGAGACCGACGTCGACCTCGCGCAGGTGCTCGAATTCGTCGCCAGCGACATGCGCACGCGTTCGGTCATCGTCTATCTCGAACACATCTTCTCGACGCGCGGCCGCCGCCACGGCGATGCCGGCGTGCTTACGTCCGAAGCGATCGGCGCTGCGCGGCGTTTCATCAGCGCGCTGCGTGCATTGTCGCTGGCCAAGCCGGTGATCGTGCTGAAGGGGGGGCGCTTCGCCGCCGACGTGCCGGGCCTGGCAGCCACCAGCGACGCCGCGTCGGCCATCTACGAAACGGCGCTGCGGCGCGCCGGCGCCGTGCAGATCCAGATCTTCGCGCAGGTCGAGATCATCGCCCGCTACCTGGCGGCGCGCCCGTCGTCCGTCGGACCGCGGTTGGGCATCGTGGCGAACGGACGCGGCCCGGCCGTGCTGGCCGTCGACGAGGCGATCGGCGACGGCATGCGCGTACCGTCGCTGGCCGCGCCGCTGGCCAACCCCTCGCTGCTGGGGATCGAAGCGGCGCCGGCGCGGATCGTCGACGCACTGCAGGCGCTCGGCCAGTCCGAGTCGCTCGATGCGTTGCTGCTGGTGATCGCGCCGCACCGCTCGCTCGACAACGACGAACTGGTGCGGAACCTGGCCGAGCGTGCGAAACAGATCGATCTGCCGGTCTTCGCCGCGCTGCTGGGCAGCGAGCGGGTACGCGAAGGGGCGTACCGGCTCGAGCAATGCGGGATTCCGGTCTTCGCGACGCCCGAGGCGGCCGTCAATGCCTACGCGCATGTCGCGCGCTTCCATGCGAACCAGAAGCTGCTGTTGCAGATGCCGCGCCCGCTATCCGGCTTGCCGGACCCGGACCTGGAGGGCGCGCGCGCGATCGTCGACCGGGCGCTGACCCGGGATGGGGCGCACGCGCCGCCCGATAGCGACGCACCCGATGCCCGCCTGCTGTCGGCCGCCGATGCCAACGCGCTGCTGGCGGCCTTCCACGTGCCGATGGTCGATCCGCAGCCCGCCCGCAGCGCCGACGAAGCGGTCGCGATCGCCAACGGCATCGGCTACCCGGTCGCGTTGAAGGTGATGTCTCCCGACGTGCCGTTCAAATCCGCGGTCGGCGGCGTGCTGTTGAACCTGCATGGACCCGACCAGGTGGCCAGCGCCTTCCGCACGATCATGCTGGCGGTCAGTACGGCCGCGCCGGACGCCTCGATCGACGGCGTCAGCGTGCAGGCGATGCGCGGCGCGGCCGGATCGGTCGAGCTGCGGGTGGCCGTGCATCGCGATCGCTTGTGGGGACCGGTGATGCGCTTCGGCCTCGGCGGTACCCAGGCCGGCCATGCGCGCCGCGACGGGGCGCTCGAACTGCCGCCGCTCAATCGATTCCTCGCGCGCAAGCTGATCGAGCGCTCGCGCGTCCATCCACGGCTGGCCCGGCGGATGCTGACCGACGCCGGTCGCCTGGATGCCGACCTGGACACGATCGAACGGATCCTGCTGCGCGTATCGGAAATCGTGTGCGAGATGCCGCAGGTGGTCGAGATCGACCTGAACCCGGTGATCGCAGACAGCACCGGCGTGACCGTCGTCGATGCGCGGATCGTCGTCGCGCCGGCGCCGCCGGTGGGGGTGCGCTATTCGCACATGGCGATCATGCCTTACCCCACGCATCTCGAGCAGCGGCTGCTCACGCGCACCGGGCGCGTGTGCACGATCCGGCCGATCCAGCCCGAGGATGCCGAGCCGCTGCAGGCGCTGGTGCGGCGCCTGTCACCGCAGGCCCGGTATTTCCGGTTCGTGTCGACATTGACCGAGCTGCCGCCGCGCCTGCTGTTGAAGTTCACGCAGATCGACTACGACCGCGAGGTGGCGCTGGTGGTGGTTGCCGACGGCGATCCGCCCGGCGAGGGCGAACTGATCGTCGGCGTCGGGCGCTACATGCTGAATCCCGATGGCGAAACCTGCGAGTTCGCGATCGCGATCGACGACGCGTGGCAGGGCGCCGGTCTGGGCAGCCGCCTGATGCACTCGCTGGTCGCGCTGGCCAGCGAGCAGGGTCTCAAGCGCATCGAGGGACACGTGCTGGGCACCAACTACCCGATGCTCAACCTGATGCGTCACGTCGGGTTCCAGATCGCCGCCGAGCCAGACGAGCCCGACATGCGGCTCGTCTGGCGCGATCTGCCCGTGCCGGCGGCCCCGCCTGCCGCCGCCGCACAGGCTTAGGACGGGCGCGGACGCAGGACCGGGCTCAGCTCGCGTGATAGCGCGTGACGCGCTCGACCTCGTTCTTCGAACCGAGGAAGACCGCGACGCGCTCGTGCAACTGCGTCGGCTGCACGGTCATGATCCGCTGCAGGCCGTTGGTCGACGCGCCGCCGGCCTGCTCGATCAGGAACGACATCGGATTGGCTTCGTACATCAGCCGCAGCTTGCCGGGCTTGTTGGGTTCGCGCGCGTCGCGCGGGTACATGAAGATGCCGCCGCGCGTCATGATCCGATGCACGTCGGCCACCATCGACGCCACCCAGCGCATGTTGTAGTCCTTGCCCAGCGGCCCGGTCTTGCCGGCCAGCATCTCGTCGACGTAGCGCTTGACCGGCGGCTCCCAGTGACGCATGTTCGACGCGTTGATCGCGAACTCCTTGGTATCGGCTGGAATCGTCATCCGCTCCTGCGTCAGCAGCCAGGCGCCGGTCTCGCGATCGAGCGTAAAGCTCGCCACGCCGTCGCCGACGGTCAGCACCAGTTGCGTCGACGGGCCGTAGACCGCATAGCCGGCGGCGACCTGGCGCTCACCGCTCTGCAGGAAGCTGCTTTCGCTGGCCTCGGCATCGCCGTCGGGCATCCGCAGCACCGAGAAGATCGTGCCCACCGACACGTTGACGTCGATGTTCGACGACCCGTCCAGCGGATCGAACAGCAGCAGGAACTCGCCGCGCGGGTATTCGGTCGGGATCAGGTGCGGTTCGTCCATCTCCTCGGACGCCATCGCCGCGAGGCTGCCGCCCCATTCGTTGGCTTCGAGCAGCGTTTCGTTGGCGATCACGTCCAGCTTCTTCTGCGATTCGCCCTGGATGTTGTCGGTACCGGCCTCGCCGAGCACATCGGCCAGCGCGCCCTTGCTGATCGAATGGCCGATCCGCTTGCAGGCGCGCGCGACCACCTCGATCAACAGCCGCAGTTCGGCCGGGATCAGTCCTTTCTCGCGCTGCTTGACCACCAGGTATTGCGTGAGGGAAATGTGCTTCATCTTGGTCCTCGTTGAATGGAGCGACAGGTATGGGGAGAGGGCTCCGACGCTCGGAGCGCGTGATTGAACGGGACGGGCGGGCCGGCTCGGTCGACGGGGCTTGGCGTCGACCCGTCGTGGCGTCGGCAGGGCTGGGTGTCGACGGACCTCAGCTCGCCAGCGCTTTGGTGACGATCTCGGCGACGTCGGTCGACAGACCCGGGGCGGCGGCGACCTGCTCGATCACCGCCTTCATCGCCTGGCGCCGATCGGGCGTGAACTTGCGCCAGCGGTCGAGCGCCCGCGCCAGCCGCGCGGCCACCTGAGGATTGATCGGGTCGAGCTGCAGCACCTGTTCGCGCCAGAACGCGTAGCCCGATCCGTCGGCGGCATGGAACTCGGCGAGGTTGCCGCTGCAGAAGCTGCCGATCAGCGCGCGTACCTTATTCGGGTTGCGGATCGAGAAGGCCGGGTGGCCGAGCAGCGTCCGCACGCGGTCGAGCACCGGCGCGTCGCCGGGCTGGCGGTGCGCGCCGGCCTGCAGCATGAACCACTTGTCCATCGCCAGCGGCTCGTCGGCGAAGGTGACCGCGAAGTCGGCCAGCACCAGGTCGCGGTCCGCCGACGGGCTGTTGACCAGCCCCTGCATCGCGGCGAGCCGGTCCGTCATGTTGTCGGTGACCCGGTATTGCGCGAGCGCTGCGGCCTGCGCGGCCGGATCGCCGCTGTCGATCCAGAAACCCAGCGCCGCGTTGCGCAGCCCGCGCCGGCCGGCCTGCGCCGGATCGGGGGAATACGGGCCCGTCGGCGCCAGCCGGGCGTGCAGGTCGCGCCAGAGGTCGATCAATTGCGCGCCGATGTACCGGCGCAGCGCGTTGCGCGCCTGGCGCACGGCGGCCGGGTCGACGACCGGCAGTTGTTCGGCCGTGAAGCCCTCGGTCGGCAGGATCAGCAGTTGCTCGCGATAGGCCGGATCGAGGCGGTCGTCCGCGATCGTCCGGCGGAGCACGTCGATCAGCGCGGTCGCCTGCGCGGGCAGCGCCGCGCCTTCGAGCACGCGCAGCACGCAGTCGACGGCCAGCCGCTGGACCGCTTCCCATTGGTTGAACGGATCGCTGTCGTGCGCGGCCAGGAACGCGAGCTGCTCGGTCGTGTACGGATAGTCGATGACGATCGGCGCCGAGAAGTCGCGCAGCAGCGACGGCACCGGCTCTTCGCCGACGTCGTCGAACACGAACTGCTGCTCGGCCTGCATGACGTCGAGCACGCGGGTGGCCGGCAGCAGGTCGCGGCCGTCGCGCCCGATCAGGCCGACCGCCAGCGGGATGTGGAACGGCTGCTTGGTCGGCTGGCCCGGCGACGGCGAGCAGGATTGCCGCACGTCGAGCCGGTAGCGGCGCGCGGCGGCGTCGTAGCGTCCCTCGATGCGCAGATGCGGCGTGCCGGCCTGCGAATACCAGCGTCCGAACACCGACAGGTCGCGCTGGTTGGCGTCGGCGATCGCCGCGACGAAGTCGTCGCAGGTGACCGCCTGACCGTCGTGCCGCGCGAAATACAGGTCGATCCCCTTGCGGAAGCCGTCGCGGCCGACCAGCGTCTGCAGCATGCGGATCACCTCGGCGCCTTTCTCGTAGACGGTGACCGTGTAGAAGTTGTTGATCTCCTGATAGCTGTCCGGCCGGATCGGGTGCGCCATCGGCCCGGCGTCCTCGGGAAACTGTACCGAGCGCAGCACGCGGACGTCCTCGATCCGCTTGACGGCGCGGGCGCTGCGCGCCGCGGCTTCACCGGTGGTGCTGGCGGCCAGCATGTCGGCCGAGAATTCCTGGTCCCGGAAGACGGTCAGGCCCTCCTTCAGCGTGAGCTGGAACCAGTCCCGGCAAGTGACGCGGTTACCGGTCCAGTTATGGAAGTATTCGTGGCCGACCACCGCCTCGATGTTGGCGAAGTCGGCGTCGGTGGCGATGCGCGGATGGGCGAACACGTACTTGGTGTTGAAGATGTTCAACCCCTTGTTCTCCATCGCGCCCATGTTGAAGTCGCCGACCGCGACGATCATGAACCGCTCCAGGTCCAGTTCGAGGCCGAAGCGCTGCTCGTCCCAGCGGATCGCGTGGATCAGCGACTGCATCGCATGGCCGGTCTTGTCCTCGTTGCCGGGCTCGACCCAGACCTGCAGCAGCGCCTCGCGGCCCGATCCGGTCCTGATCCGCTCCTCGCGGGCCGTGAAGCGGCCGGCCACCAGCGCGAACAGGTAGCTCGGTTTCGGAAACGGATCTTCCCAGCGCGCCCAGTGCCAGCCGGGCCGCTCTTCGCAGTCGCCCTGCGCCACCAGGTTGCCGTTGGACAGCAGCACCGGACAAGCGGCCTTGTCGGCCCGCAGCGTGACCGTATAGCGGGTCATCACGTCGGGGCGGTCCGGGAAGAACGTGATCCGCCGGAAGCCCTCGGCCTCGCACTGGGTGAAGTAGTTGCCGTTGGAGACGTACAACCCCATCAGCGTCGTGTTGGCGCTCGGGTCGATGCGGGTGACGACGGTCAGCGTGAACGCGTCCGGCACGCGGGTGATGCGCAGCAGCGACGCATCGCAAGTGAATTCGTCGGGCGCCAGCGTGCGGCCGTCGATCCGCACCTCGACCAGGGCCGGCCCGTCGCCGGCCAGTTCGAGCGCGGCGTCCGGCGGGCCGACGCGCCGCACCCGCGCCTCGGCCGTCACCCGCGTGGCGGTCGGGTCCAGTTCGAACACGAGCGAGACGTCGTCGATCACGAACGGCCACGGCCGGTAGTCGGAGCGGTGGATGACCAAACCTTGATCTGTTCGCATGGCGGCAGGCGTCCGGGAAGGGAGGAGATTGACCGGGGGCGGCGATCGGGATCCGGGGGAAACGCTGGAACGGTTCGCACGATTCGACGCCGTCAGCGGATTGTACGGCGGCCTGATCGAGGCTCCCAAAATCGGGATCGGCGGTGCCGTTCCCGTCACTGTGGTGCGTACGCGACGTGATATCGACCCCTGGTCGGGAGTTGAATCGAAAAGTGCCAGCGCGCAAAGCCGTATGCCTACAATTCGCGCATGAGCTCCATGGAAAATCTTCCGAATTCCACTCCCCGGTCGGCGGGCCCGCTACCGTTCGAGCTGGGGCTCGATGGCGTACCCGTCCGGCTGGGCCGACTGGCCAGCGGCATGATCTATGCGGTCGCGATCGCCCAGCAGGGCCTGCGGCTCGCGCTGATCGGGTCGGCATTGCACAGGGCGCTGCGCGCCGGCTCGTCCGCCGCGGTGATGACGCCGCAGGAGCCGGCCCAATTCCTGCGCAAGCTGGCGCTCACGGGCATCGACCTCACCGAATTCGCGTTGGGCGGCCTGTTGACGATCCAGGAGGTTCGCGCGGGTCACGGCGGCGCCGGCGGTGCGCATCCGCGGCGCCTGGCCCAGGCACTGCAAGGGCTGGAACTGCCGTCCCGGTCGATGATCGTTCTTGATGGGGCCGACGAAGGGTTTTGCCTGAACGACGCCGCGACCGCGCAGATGGTCGGTACGGCCGTGCAGGACTGGGTCGGTGAGCACGATCACACGTTGCTGGCGATCTTCGCGCAGCCGTTCGACGACGTATCGACGCTGTGCCGGCTGGCCGAGCGGTTCGCCGGGCTGGCCGTCGTGCGCCAGGACGATGACCAGGCGATCCTGGACGTCGTCCACTGGTTCGGCGCGACCGGCGCGATGGCCCGGGCCAGCTACGCGCTGGAGATCGTCGAGGCCGGCGTACGGGCCCGGCCGATGTTCGGCCGCCAGACGGTCGAGCCGAGGCACGAGGTCATGCTGGCCACGCAGGCGGCGATCGTCGATTTTCCGCAAGGCGGTGGGCCCTGGACGCAGGCCGAGACGATGCTCGACGCCGTCGACAAGGCGCGTGCGATCGTCGGCGGCACCGTGATGCTGCATTTCGACCAGATGTCGTCGCTGCGCGAACTGGCGCAGGCGATCGCCGTGCTGCGCGCGACGCCGCGCCCGCAGTTGCGCATCATCGTGCGCGAATGCGGCGCCAAGCTGCGCGTGCCACAGGTGGCCGCGCTGGTGCGGCTGGGCATGAACATGATCATCCCGCAGGAAGTGACCGGGCAGGCGGCGCTGGCCATGGCCGAGTCGCTGCGCGGCACGCTGTCGAACCGTCACTACGAGCCGGACCTCGACCGGCTGCTCGACGGCGCGAGCCTGGATCTGGCCGCGCAGGTGGTCGGGGTCGCGGATTTCCGCCGCCAGGTCGTCGAACTGCTCGGCCGCGCGTCGACGCTCGACGTGCCCGTTTGCCTGGTGCGTTTCAGCGCCGTGTCGCCGCAGGCGATGCGCGCGGTGATCGGCGCGTTGTCGCGGGGCCGCAATTGCCTGTTCACGCAGCACGACGGCGGGGGCTGGATGCTGTTGTACGGATGCCTGCCCGAGCGGGCGGCCGGTGTCATGGCCCGCCTGCTGGGCGCCCGGTTCGAGAAACTGCTGGCCGATTTCCAATTGCTGGGCGAGCAGGGCGAGATCCTGCGCGCGATCCGGCTGCTCGATCACGCCGCGGTCAAGCCGTCGGACGCGGTGTTCGAGAACACTATTACGCGGGTGGAGTTCGAGGGGTCGTCAGAAAACGGGTTCGCGCCGTCCTGACACGTCCGCCATCCACCACCGCCATCAACGATCTTCGTCGCCTTCGATGACCAGGGGAACCTCCGTGACGCATCGACCCGCTTGAGAACCGCCGATCCGGCCCGAGTCCGCCGCCGGATGTCGCGTATTCGTTAGTAAACGTAAAAAATCCAGCCAGCTTGATCCCGCCGCGGCGGGAACCGACGATTACCGTTAATGATTTAACAGCAGCCGTTCGTCGGGTCACATACATTCGGGACCTTGTCCGCATCAGGCGGAGTCGGTCTTCGGACGGAGGATCTCTCATGTTTCTGTTGAAACCCATCGTCAAGAGCTTCGGTATCGCTCGTGAGCGCGAGGCGGGCAAATCCGGCGGCACCGCTCGTCCGTCCCACCCCTCCCGCCTGGCCGCGTTCGCGGTCGAGCCGCGCATGCTGTTCGATGGCGCGGCGGTCGCGACCGCCGAGGCGATGGTTCCGGCCCACGTCGAGACCGCGCACAGCGAGCCGGCGTCGGCCCCGGCGCCGATGATGATGCACGGCGCGATCAACCACGATCCGGTCGGCCACGACAATGCGCGCGCCACCGTGCCGGGCCAGAAGATCTGGGACGGCCAGGTGCTGCAGGCCGATGGCCATGGCAACACGCCCGCCTCCGATCCGGATGGCGATGCGCTGCACCTGACCGGCGTGGTCGCCGGCGCCAAGACCCAGGTCGACGACGTGCCGCGCACCGGCATCGGCGACGGGATCCACGGCCAGCACGGCACGCTGTGGCTGCAGGCCGATGGCAGCTACTGGTACAAGCCCGATGACGGCCTGACGGTGGGCGCCGGGCAGACGCTGCACGACGTGTTCTCGTACAAGCTGTGCGACGACCAGGGCGGCGAGGCGATCTCGACGATCACGATCAGCATCACCGGCAGCGGCGCGGGCGGACACGCGATCGACGCGAATCCGGACGAGTACTGGATCACCAATGCCGATACGATCACCGACGGCAAGGCGATCGACGGTGACCGGAACAGCGCCACTCCTTGGCATGACG
>JAKPAM010000181.1 GCA_029779435.1 Pseudomonadota bacterium
CAGCCGGCACAGGATCAGCAGGCGCTGCTCGTTGGCGAGCAGCGACAGCACCCCGGCCGCTTCGGTGGCGTGCTGGGCGAGTTGCGCGAGAGGGGTGGCAAGGGGCATCATCGGGTTGCGGGCTTTCCGTCATCTCGTAGCACGATATAGATCGCCGGAATAACCAGCACGGTCAGCACCGTCGAGGAGGCAAGACCGAACAGCAGCGAGATCGCCAGCCCCTGAAAGATGGGGTCGGTCAGGATCACGGCGGCGCCGATCATCGCCGCGGCCGCGGTCAGGACGATCGGCTTGAAGCGGATCGTCCCCGCTTCCAGCAAGACGTCACGCAGCGATTTGTCGGGCGAGGCCGCATGCCTGATGAAATCGACCAGCAGGATCGAGTTGCGCACGATGATGCCGGCCAGCGCGATGAAGCCGATCATCGACGTCGCGGTGAACGGCGCACGGAACAGCATATGCCCGACGACGATCCCGACCAGCGTCAGCGGCACCGGCGTCAGGATTACCAGCGGCAGGCGGAAACTCCTGAACTGGGCGACGACGAGGATATAGATGCCCAGCAGCGCGACCATGAACGCCCCGCCCATGTCGCGGAAGGTGACCCAGGTGATTTCCCATTCGCCGTCCCACAGCAGCGACGGCACGCTTTCATCCTCGGGCTGTCCATTGAGACGGATGTCGGGCTTCACCAGCCCCCGGGCAGCCCAATCATGGTCGTTCACCGCGCGGTCGACGGCGAGCATGCCATAGATCGGCGCCTCATAGGCCCCAGCCAGCTCGGCCGTCACCATGTCGGCATAGCGCCCGTCGCGCCGGAAGATCGCGGGGCTGCCGCTCTCGGTGCGGGCATCGACGACCGCGCCGAGGTCGATGAGCTGGCCTCCCGGCGCCTGCGCGACCGGCGTGCTCGACAATCCCCGCGTCCAGCTCCGGTCCCGCTGGTCGAGCGCGATGGTGATCGGCAGCGGCGAGCGGCCGTCTCCGCGCGGCGCATAGCCGACCGTCTGGCTGCCCATGAGCATGGCGATGCTGTCGGCGACCTGCCGCTGCGACAGGCCGTAATAGTCGATGCGGTCGCGCTGCATGTCGAGGCGCAGCCGGGGACGCGGCGTGCCGAAGCTGGTGTCGACATCGACGATGAACGGGACGGATGTGAAGATATGCTGCAGTTCGCTCGCGGTTCTCCGCCGTGTCGCGGCATCCGGGCCATAGACCTCCGCCAGCAGCGTCGCCAGCACCGGCGGCCCCGGCGGCGTCTCGACCACCTTGATCGACGTGCCGCCGGGCACATGCAGCGCTGCCAGCCGTTCGCGCAGATCGAGCGCAATCTCATGGCTCGACCGGCTGCGATCGTCCTTGGGCAGCAGCGTCACCATGACGTCGCCCTGTTCGGGCTGCGCGCGCAGGAAATAATGGCGCACGAGACCGTTGAAGTTGAACGGCGCCGACGTGCCGACATAGGCTTCCATCGCGGTTGCTTCGGGCAGGCCGCGGACGATGCCGGCGACATCCTCCAGCACGCGCCCGGTATTTTCGAGCGCCGTTCCTTCGGGCATGTCGACCACCACCTGCACCTCCGACTTGTTGTCGAACGGGAGCAGCTTCACGGTGACGGCCTTGAAATAGAACATCGAGCAGGCGACCAGCGTCGCCACCCCGACCCCGATCAGGAAATTTCGTGCGGACGCGCGCGTGCCGATGACGCGATGCGCGACGCGGGCATAGAGCAGGCCCAGCTTGCCGCCGCTGTCATCATGGCCATGCGCGGAGCCGAGCGTCTTCCTCGCAAAGCGGATCATCAGCCACGGCGCGATCACCACGGCGACGAAGAAGGAGAAGATCATCGCGGCCGACGCGTTGACCGGGATCGGCGCCATATACGGCCCCATCAGTCCGGAAACGAACAGCATGGGGAGCAGCGCTGCCACCACCGTCATGGTTGCCACCACCGTCGGGTTGCCGACTTCGGCGACCGCCTCGATCGCGGCCTGCACGCGGGTGCGGCCGTCATCCATCGCCCAGTGACGCGCGATGTTCTCGATCATGACGATCGCGTCGTCGACCAGAATGCCGATGGAGAAGATCAGCGCGAACAGGCTGACGCGGTTGATCGTGTAGCCCATCAGGTTCGACGCGAACATGGTCAGCAGGATCGTCGTCGGGATGACCACGGCGGTCACGCCGGCCTCGCGCCAACCGATCGCGAACCCGATCAGGACGACGATCGAGATGGTCGCCAGCGCCAGATGGAACAACAGCTCGTTGGCCTTCTCGTTCGCCGTCTCGCCATAGTTGCGGGTCACGGCGACGCTGACGTCATCCGGGATCAGCGTGCCTTTGAGGCGCTCGACGCGCTCGAGGATGGCATCGGAAACGACGACGGCATTGGCGCCCGCGCGCTTGGCGACGGCGATGCTGACGGCGGGCGCCGAATGCCAGTGCCCGTTGCCGGCCTTCGCCCAGCGCCACGCGCGCGCCTGATCCTCGCGCGGCCCCTGGGTGACGCTCGCGACGTCGCGCAGATAGACCGGCGCGCCGGTGCCGGAGCGCACGGTCAGCAGCCCCACTTCCTGCGCCGACGACAGGGTGCGGCCCGCGGTCACGCCGACGGCCCGGCCGTCCTCCCGCACCGTGCCCAGCGGGAAACTGCGGTTGGCCTGGCTCGCCGCCTCGATCACGCTCGCCAGTGGCACGCCATATTGGCGCAATCGGGCGGGATCGGGCGCGATGCGGATTTCCTCGGGGCGTCCGCCGACGAGGAAGCTTATCCCCACATTGTCGACTTTGGCGATCTCGGTGCGCAGGCGCGACGCGAGT
>JAKPAM010000203.1 GCA_029779435.1 Pseudomonadota bacterium
TCCGCCCATCCGCCCATCCGCCCATCCGCCCATCCGCCCATCCGCCCATCCGCCCATCCGCCCATCCGAATAGAAGGATGATCCCGGCATGCAACGGTTCGTGAGCTTCGTCGATAAGTACATGCCGGGTGCCGACAAGTCCGACTTTCTCCTGGCCTACCGCTATGCGGCGGTTCAGACTCTGGCACATGTGCCCGAACGGTGCGGCAACGACCCGACCCGGGCCTTCTATCGCGCGGGGTCGGCCGACGCGTTGCCGTTCGACGAGATCGTCCCGGCCTGAGCGACATCCTTCAGCACCTCGACGAAGGCGGCGACAAGCGCGCTGCGGCTGCGGTTGCGCAGCAGATGGATCGCGTCGCGGGTGACTTCGGACGGCGGGAGCACGATCATCGCGAGGCCGCTGCGCAGCGCAAGGCGTCGGGGCACGACGGTGATCGCGCGGCCGCTACGCGCCAGGTCGAGACAGGCGGCGGTGGAATCGAGCTCGTAGTCGGGAAATTGCCCGGCAGCGAAGCGGGCGCGGATCGCGCGCGGGAAATTGCTGCCCGGCGCCGGAGGCGGCAGCGCCCATGGGTAAGCGGCGCTGTCGCCCTCTCCCCGCGCGAGCGGATGGCCGGGCGCGCAGACAAGCACCAAAGGTTCGGTCGGGAGCGGGATGCACAGCACCTCGTCAGCGTGGCCCGAGGACGCGAATTTCGCACGGTTGCAGACCACGAGGTCGAGGCGGCGGTCGACGAGAGTATCGAGCAGCTGCCCGGAAGGCCCGCCGGTGACGGTGACGCGCACGCCCGGATACGCGTCGGCAAAGCGGGCGATCGCATCGGTGATCAGGGGCTGCAACGGATAAGCGCCGCTGCCCACGGCGACGACGCCGCTGGTCGGGTGGCCGAGACCGCGCGCTTCCTGTTCGAGATTCGCCGACGCCGCGATCACGTCGCGGGCGGAACGGATCAGGCGGTCGGCGTCGCCGGTAGGACGGACATAGTGCGTCGTGCGATCGAAGAGCGTCGCGCCAAGCTCCTCCTCCAGCTTCTGGATCGAGCGCGTCAGCGCGGATTGCGTCAGGCCGAGTTCGTCGGCGGCGCGGGCATAGCTGCCAAGGCGATAGAGCGTGTCGAAATGGCGAAGGCGACGGAGGTTCATGATCCGCACCATATCATTCCCATTATGCAATACCAATGCCTGTGTCATTCACATATGATGACTCGATGAACAGCACCTTCCTTGATGCGCGGCGCCGGGCGCCCGTCTTCGCCGAGCTGGAATCGCGGACGTTCGACCTCGCGGTGATCGGCGGCGGGATCACGGGCGCGGGGATCGCACGCGACGCGGCGATGCGCGGGCTGTCGGTCGCGCTCGTCGAGGCGCGCGACTATGCGAGCGGGACGAGCAGCCGCAGTTCGAAGATGATTCACGGCGGACTGCGCTATCTGAGCCAGGGCGACGTCGCGCTGGTCCGCGAAGCGGCATCGGAGCGGCAGGTGGTGCGGCGGATCGCGCCGCATCTGACGCGACTTTCGCCTTTCCTGCTCCCGACGACGAACATGGCGATGACCGCCAAGCTGCGCACCGGCCTGTGGACCTTCGAAAAGCTGGGCGGCGTTCCCGAGGCCGAGAAGCATGAAGTGATCGGCCTCGCCGAATTGCAGCAGCGCGAGCCTTTGATGCGCACCGACCGGCTCAATGGCGCCGTGCTTTATCCCGAGTTCCTGACCGACGATGCGCGGCTGGTGCTCGCCAATATCCGCAGCGCGCAGGGCGCGGGCGCCGTGGTCGTCAACCATGCGGCAGCGTCGGAGCTGACCACCGACGGGCTGGTCGCGGCTTCGACACTGGGCGACGGTCTCGGCGCGCGAATCCGGGCAAGGCTGGTGGTCAACGCCGCGGGCGCCTGGGTCGACGAGATACGCGGACTGGAAGCGGGCGAAAGCGACGCGCGGCTGTCGCTGAGCCGCGGCATCCACCTGGTGCTGCCGCGCGAGCGGTTGCCGGTCAACGCGACACTGATCATCCGCGCGCCCGACAAGCGCAGCCTCTTCGCGGTGCCGCGCGGGGCGTTCACTTATATCGGCACGACCGACGTATTCCACGACGGCACCGATTACTGGCCCGCGCCGACGCGCGAAGACATCGATTATCTGCTGCGCGCGACCGAAGCGGCGTTGCGCATCGATCCGATCCGCGATGCGGAGATCGTTTCGCTGTGGTCGGGCGTGCGGCCGCTGATCGCGCAGCCGGGGAAGAAGGCGAACGAGGTGTCGCGCAAGGATGAGATCTGGACCTCGCCCGGCGGGTTGGTCTCGATCGCCGGAGGCAAGCTCAGCGCTTATCGCGCGATGGCCGAACGCGTCGTCGATCTGGTGGTCGAGCGGCTGGGGCGAACCGCCCTGTCCTGTTCGACCGCCGAGGCGCCGCTGCCCGGTGGATCGCGCAACGCCGGCGACGGTCTGGGCGGGCTCGATCCGCTCGCCGCCGAGCGGCTGGCGGGGCTTTACGGCGACGAGGCGCAGGCGATCGTGGCGGCGGGCGGCGACGTGGCCGCCGAGGCCGCGCGTGCCGTCACGCACGAAGGCGCCGCCCGTCTCGAGGATTATTGGGTACGGCGAAGCGCGCGCGCCTGGTTCGACCGGGACGCCGGCCTTGCCGCGCTGGCGCCCGCCGCCGAAACGATGGGGACGCTGCTCGGCTGGGACGATGCCGCGAAGGCGGCCGAAATCGCGCATTGCCGGCGAATCAACGATGAGAGCCGCAAGCTCTTGGGAGAGTGAGATGAATGGGATTGCCGAGGCCCTCGTGGGCGCCATCGGTGCCGACCGCGTCGCCATCGACGCCGACGCGCTGAACGCCCGCCGCTACGACCAGTGGGCCGTCAAGCATCTGCGCGACTGGCGCGGCGAAGCCGTGCCCGCGCCGGGCTGCGTCGTGCGGCCGCAATCGGTCGAGGACGTACAGAAGATCGTGCGCCTTGCCGCCGAGCGCCGTGTACCGCTGATCCCTTATGGCCTGGGCAGCGGGGTATGCGGCGGGATCGAGCCGACGCCCGATGCGATCCTGCTCGACATGAGTTCGATGAACCGCATCCGCTCTATCGACAGCGACGATCTGCTCGCGAGCTTCGACGCCGGGCTCAACGGCATGCAAGCCGAGGAAGCGGTCGCGGCGCATGGACTGACGATCGGCCACTGGCCGCAATCGATCGCGCTCAGCAGCGTCGGCGGCTGGGTGTCGACGCGCGCGTCGGGGCAATTCTCGACCGCCTACGGCAATATCGAGGACATCGTTCATTCGATCGAGGCCGTGTTGCCGAACGGCGAGTTGGTGACGCTAGGCAAGGCGGTGCGCGCGGCGGCCGGGCCCGACCTGCGCCACCTGCTGATGGGTGCCGAGGGCGTGATGGGGGTGATCACCGGCGTGACCCTCTCGCTGCGCGAGAAGGCGCCGCACCGCGACTACAGCGTCTTCTATGCGGACGACATGCGCGCGGGCTTCGAGGCGCAACGGCGGATCGTCCGCGCAGACTGGCGCCCGCCAGTGATGCGCCAATATGACGGGCGCGAAGTCAAGCGGCTGTTCCGCGATCATCAGCGCGACGGCAAGGCGATGCTGTTGATGGTCCACGAAGGACCGAAGGCGCGCGTCGAGGCCGAACTGGCGGCGATGCACGAGATCGCGGCCGCCGCCGGGCTGGAGGCCGGCGATCCGGACGCGGCGAAACAATGGATCGAACGGCGCAACCATGTGGCGAACTGGCGCGAGATGTTCGAGCGCGGCTATGTCGCCGACACGGTCGAGATTTCGGGGCGCTGGAGCGAGATCGGGGCGATCTATGACGACAGCATCGCGGCGCTCAAGGCGATCCCCGGCATGATCAACGCGTCGGCGCACAGCAGCCATGTCTATCGGTCCGGGATCAACCTCTATTTCAGCTTCGCCGCGTCCTTCGAAGACAGCGCGAAGATGGAGTCCGCCTATTTCGCGGGCTGGCGCGCGATCATGGAAGCGACCGCGAAGCACGGCGGCGGCGTCGCGCATCATCACGGCGCGGGGCGGCTGCGCAAGCCGTATCTGCATCACGATCTGGGCGAGGCGGGCGTCGCGCTGCTGCGGCAGGTGAAGCGCTGCCTCGATCCGCACGGCATCATGAACCCGGGCAATCTGATACCCGATGCCTGAACTGCTGCTCGCGCTGGATGCCGGGACGACCGTCGCGCGGGCGATGCTGGTCGACGCGGGCGGCGCGGTGCTGGGGATCGACAAGCGCCCGATCGTCAGCAGCTTCCCCGCTCCCGGCCACGTGGAACAGGACGCAGGCGCCATATGGGACCTGTGCCGCGCGGTCGTCGACGGCGCGCTGGCGGCGGCAGGGCGCGGCATCGCCGATGTCGCCGCGATCGGTGTGACCACGCAGCGCGCGAGCGTCGTGCTATGGGACCGCGCGAGCGGCGAGCCGGTGGCGCCGATGCGCGTGTGGAGCGACCTTAGCGGGATGGACGAATACAGGGCGCTGCGCGCGGCGGGCTTCGTCAGTTGGCCGCAAGTGCCGTCGGTGAAGCTGCCTGCGGCGATCGCCCTGTCCGGGCACGATCCCGAAACGCTGCAATGGGGAACGCTCGATAGCTGGCTGGTCTACAAGCTGAGCGGCGCGCATGTCACCGATGCGTCGGCGGCGTGGCAGACAGGCTATTACGACTATGCGCGCGGCGCGGGCTGGGACGCGGCGCTGCTGGCGCACCAGCATTTGCCCGCCCGCCTGTTTCCGGCGCAGGTCGACAGTTGGGGCGCGATCGCGGAAAGCGACGCCCGGGTGCTCGGCGCGCGCGTCCCGATCACGGCGTTGGTCGCCGATCAGCAGGCCGCGATGATCGCCCACGGCGCGCTGGCGCGCGGGGAGTGGAAGGCGACCTATGGCACGTCGGGCGTGCTGATGGCGGCGACCGGCGATGTCCCGCAAAAGGTGCACAGGAGCATGCCCGCCGAGGTGTTGGCCTTTGCCGGGGGCAAGCGGCGTTTCTGCGTCGAAGGGATGGTGAACTCCGCGGGCTCGCTGATCGAATGGCTGTCCGGCGGACTGGGGCTGTTCGCATCGCCTGCCGCGCTGGAAGCGGCGGCGGCTTCGGTGCGCGATGCCGGCACTGTCGCGGTTCGGCCGTCACTCGCGGGAATGGGCGCGCCGCACGGGAAGTTCGAGGCGCGCGGGCTGATCGCAGGGCTGAGTTTCGCCGACGGACCCGCGCACATCGCGCGCGCGGCGTTGCAGGGAATCGCCTATCGGTTCCGCGAGATCGCGGATGTGCTGGCGCAAGCGCTGCCGGTGCCCGAGGCGCTGCCGGTCGCGGGCGGGCTGACGGCGAGCGATACGCTGATGCAGTTGCAGGCCGATGCGTTGCAGCGGCCCGTGCGGCGGCATGCGGTGCGCGAGGCGACCGCTTATGGCGCGGCGCTGGCGGCGGGGATCGGCGCGCGGCTGTTCGTCGAGGCCGACCTGAAGCGGCTGGCACGCTACGACGCGGAGTTCCTTCCCGAGGTCGGGCGCGATGCGGCGGATGCGGCGTTCGCGCGCTGGCGGGACGCCGTGACGGCGTGAAGCGCTCAGGCCCCTCGCACGTCGCGCATCCGCCGCGCCTGTCCCAGCGGTCGGACTGCTCGCAGCCATCGGGCGCCTTGAATTAGTCGGCGTCGTCCTCGAGCCGCAGGTCCTTGATCTTGCGCGTGATCGTGTTGCGGCCGATGCCCAGCCGCAGCGCAGCGTCGATGCGGCGGCTGCGCGTGTGCCGCAGCGCGGTACCGATGACGACCGTCTCGAACGCACGCGTCAGCTTGTCCATCAGTTCACTGCCGCCACGATGGCGCTCATCACCGGTCTGCGCGTCGAGCGCGCTGGCGACTTCGCGTTCGAGCAGGTCGAGCCAGTTCGCGCCGACCGGCGCCGCAGCGGGCCGAGCGACAGCCTCGTGGGCGCCCACGGCCCGCTGTCCGACACGCGTCGGCTCGTCGATCACGGCCGCCGCGCCATCGGGAACGAAGGGCACCACCGCCGGGAACAACGGCGCGGCCATGTCGGCCGCCACCGCTCCCGCCGCGGCAGCCGCCCCCGACGCCACATTGGGCTGCGCGACGCGCGGTGCCGGCTGGCGGATCTCGGGCGGCAGATCGCCGACGCCGATCTGCTGTGTCGGCGCCATTACCATCAGCCAATGGCAGATGTTCTCCAACTGCCGCACGTTCCCCGGCCAATGGAAGGCTTGCAGCGCCGCCAGCGCCTCGTTGCTCAGGCGCTTGGTCTCGCCGCTGAGCGTGCGCGCGCTCTTCTGCAGGAAATACCGGGCCAGCAGCGGAATGTCCTCGGCGCGCTCGCGCAGCGGCGGCAGCCGCAGCCGGATCACGTGCAGCCGGTGGAACAGGTCCTCGCGGAACAACCCCTGGCGGACGCGTTCCTCCAGATCCTGATGCGTCGCGGCGATCACGCGGACGTTGGCCTTGCGCGGCTGGTGTCCACCGACGCGGTAATAAGCGCCGTCGGACAGCACCCGCAGCAGACGGGTCTGCAACTCGGCCGGCATATCGCCGATCTCGTCCAGGAACAGCGTGCCGCCCTCCGCCTGTTCGAACCGTCCCGGCCGCGAGGTCTGCGCGCCGGTAAACGCACCGCGCTCGTGTCCGAACAATTCGGATTCGAGCAGGTCGCGTGGGATCGCGGCCGTGTTCAACGCGATGAACGGCTTGCCGGAGCGGTGGCTGTGATCGTGCAACGCCCGCGCGACCAGTTCCTTGCCCGTGCCGGATTCGCCGGTGATCAGCACCGTCGCGTTCGACGCCGCCAGGCGGCCGATCGCGCGGAAGACTTCCTGCATCGCCGGCGCCTGGCCGAGGATCTCCAGGCCGCTGGCGACGGGCTCGGTATCGGGCTCGGCCGGCGCCGACTCACTGACCGCGCGCTCGATCAGCGCCACCGCCTTGTCCAGGTCGAACGGCTTGGGCAGATATTCGAACGCCCCGCCCTGCAACGCGCTGACCGCGCTGTCCAGATCGGAATAAGCGGTCATCACGATCACCGGCAGGTCCGGATGATCGCCCTTGATCCGTTCGAGCAGTTCCAGCCCGCTGCGGCCCGGCATCCGGATATCGGAAACGATCACCTTCGGCGATTCGTCATCGAGCGCTTCGAGGCATTCGAGCGCGCTCTCGAACACGCGCACGGTGAACCCGTTGCGGTTCAGCGCCTTCTCGAGCACCCAGCGAATCGACTCATCATCATCAACGACCCAGACAGCACTCATCGCTATTCACTTCCGGCAACCTGCCCTCACGGCCCGACCGGAACACCGCCGGTCAACGCAAGGGCAGCAACACTCTGAAGTCGGTGCAACCGGGCCGGCTCTCGCATTCGATGACACCGCCATGCTGCTGCACGAATGTTTGCGCCAGCGACAGGCCCAGCCCGCTTCCACCGTCCCGTCCCGTCACCAGCGGAAAGAAGATCCGGTCACGGATCGCTTCCGGGATGCCCGGTCCATTGTCGATGACATGCAAGTCCAATGCCAGCCTGCACTTATGCCGCGCGATCATCACCTGGCGGGCGACCCGCGTGCGCAGGCGGATCTCGCCCTTGCCGCCCAGCGCCTGCGCCGCATTGCGGGCCAGGTTCAGCACCGCCTGGATCAACTGCTCGCGATCGCCGGGGAACTCGGGCAGGCTCGCGTCATAATCGCGCACGACGGTCAGCGTGTTCGGAAACTCGGCGCTGAGCACGGCGCGCACGCGCTCGCAGACTTCGTGGATGTTGACCGCGACCTTCCTGCGCGCGAGCCGGTGCGGCGCGAGCAGGCGGTCGACGAGCCGCTGCAGCCGATCGGCCTCCTTGATGATCACCTGCGTGTACTCGCGCAGGCCATCGCCAGGCAGTTCGCCTTCGAGCAACTGCGCCGCGCCGCGGATACCGCCGAGCGGGTTCTTGATCTCGTGCGCCAGGTTGCGCACCAGTTCGCGGTTGGCGTTGGCGGTCTCGAGCAGTTGCACTTCGCGGTCGACGCGAAGGCGCTGGTCCATTTCACGGCATTCGAGCAGCACCGAGGCGTTGCCCAGCCGGCCGGCCTCGATGGGCACCGCCGTCATGTGCAGGCGCAGCGTCGCCGAACGATTGATCCGTTCGAGTTCCACGTCCTGCGAGCGCTGCGAATACGCCTGCTGCCGCGCGGAGGCCACCATCGCATCGACCGGCGTATCGAAGCCGAACACGCGCGAGTACGGATGCCCGATCACCATGCGCGGGGAGATCTCGAACAGTTGCTCAGCCGCTTCGTTGATGAACAGGCAGGTGCCCGCGGCGTCGAGCAGCACGACCGCGCTGCCCAGCAACTGCAGCCCGGCGAAGCGCGGATCGGTCTCGGCGCCGCAGCGGCCGCTACCGTTGCCGATATCGAGGGGCGCGCCCATCATGCGGCCCGCCCCGGCGCGACACTTACTGGATCGTGCCCAGTTCGCGCTTCAACGACTGGACGTTGCCCTCGGAGCGCTCGACGTCTTCCTTCAAGCGCTGGAGCCGGTCCAGGTACTTCTGGTAGTTGCGCTCGTCGCCGCGCCGTTCCGGCTCGCCGCCGTTGTATTCCTTCCTGATCTCGGCGAGCTTGGCCTCTTCCTTGACCAGCTCGTCCTCGAGAATGCGCTTGCGATCGGTGTCGCGCGCCTTCTGCGTCGCGCTGTCGACCTTGGGGAAATTGGCCGGCGACGCGTTCGCCGTCGGCCCCGGCGGCGTGCCGGCGCGGGCCGGCAGCTTGGGGGCCGGTATCGTCGTCATCGTCGGCAAGCTGACCTGCTTGCAGCTCTTGTCCTTGTCGGCCACCGCGGCGTTGCTGTACTCGATCACCCCATTGGGGGATTCGCAACGGTAGATCTGGGCTTGCGCGGAAGCCGCCCATAGACAAAGGATCGCTGCTGGAATCGAAGTGCGCATGCGCATCCTGGACCTGGCGGATCGGGGGCTGGAATGCCCGGAGTGTATGACAGCCCGGCAACATGGCAAATCTCCGGCTGACGCATGGTAGGGGCGCAAAAACAACAGGGACATCGGTGTCGACGCAGCGCCACACGATGTCCCTGGACCGGAAGCAACGGCGGCAGAAGCCGCCGACGCTTGCGCCGCCCTCGCGCCGATCGGCGGTCCGGGCGGACGCCATCGCCGCTCAGCAGCTGTAGTACATATCGAACTCGACCGGATGCGTCGTCATCCGGATGCGGGTGACTTCCTGCATCTTCAGTTCGATATACGCGTCGATCATCGCGTTGCTGAACACCCCGCCGCGGGTCAGGAACTCGCGGTCGGCATCCAGGTTCTCGAGCGCCTGATCCAGCGACGCGCAGACGGTCGGGATCTTCGCATCCTCTTCCGGCGGCAGGTCGTACAGGTTCTTGTCGGCGGCCTCGCCCGGGTGGATCTTGTTCTGCACGCCATCCAGGCCCGCCATCATCAGTGCCGCGAAGCACAGGTACGGATTGGCGATGGGGTCCGGGAAGCGCGCTTCGACGCGTCGCGCCTTCGGGTTGCCCACGTACGGGATCCGGATCGACGCCGAACGGTTCTTGGCCGAGTAGGCGAGCTTGACCGGCGCCTCGTAATGCGGCACCAACCGCTTGTACGAGTTCGTTCCCGGGTTCGTGATCGCGTTCAGCGCGCGTGCATGCTTGATGACGCCGCCGATGTAGTACAGCGCGAAGTCCGACAGGCCCGCGTACTTGTCGCCGGCGAACAGGTTCTGCCCGTCCTTCCAGATCGACTGGTGCACGTGCATGCCCGACCCGTTGTCGCCGACGACCGGCTTGGGCATGAACGTCGCGGTCTTGCCATAGCTGGCGGCGACGTTGTGGACCACGTACTTGAGGATCTGCGTCCAGTCGGCCCGCTGCACCAGCGTCGAGAACTTCGTGCCGATCTCGCACTGGCCGGCGCCGGCCACCTCATGGTGATGGACCTCGACCGGCACGCCCATCTGTTCGAGAATCAGGCACATCTCGCTGCGCATGTCCTGGAACGAATCGACCGGCGGAACCGGGAAGTAGCCGCCCTTGACCGCGGGCCGGTGGGCGAGGTTGCCGCCCTCGATCTCCTTGCCCGTCGACCACGACGCCTCTTCGGAATTGATCTTGACGAAGGTGCCCGACATGTCGGTATGCCACAGCACCGAATCGAAGATGAAGAACTCGGGCTCCGGGCCGAAGTAGGCGGTGTCGCCCAGGCCGCTGGATTTCAGGTAGGCCTCGGCACGCTTGGCGATCGAACGCGGATCGCGATCATAGCCGCGGCCGTCCGAAGGCTCGACGACGTCGCAGGTCATCAGCAGCGTCGCCTCGTCGCGGAACGGATCGAGGTTGGCGGTGCCCGGATCGGGCATCAGCAGCATGTCGGACGCCTCGATGCCCTTCCAGCCGGCGATCGACGAGCCATCGAACGCATGGCCGGACGTGAACGTGTCCTCCGTGACGACTTTGGCCGGCACCGACACGTGTTGCTCCTTCCCGCGCGTGTCCGTGAACCGGTAGTCAACGAACTTGACGTCGTTGTCACCGATCATCTTTAGGACGTCTTTGGGGCTCGCCATAACCAGGATCTCCTGAGGTCAAAATAGGTTCGGGTAGCGGGGAACTAGCAGGTTCCATGCCATCGGGCCGGCACGTGAACGACGACCGTGGCCGCACCGTGCCGCATCACGATGGCGGGAATTCGCCGAAGGCGCGCGATCACGCACAAAATCGGTGCGCATGATCGCCGAAACCCCATTTTGGTGCAAATGCGCCGCAATATGGGTGCTGCGGATGGCCTCGTGGGCGAGGCGCCCCACCGCGAGGCGCTCAGACCGTCCAGGTCCAGTGCTTGAAACGTTCGCGCAGCGCCGCCTTGAAGAACTTGCCGGTCGACGTGCGCGGCACCGCGTCGATGAACTCGATCGCATCGGGTACCTGCCATTTGGCGAACTGCTTGGACAGCATTTCGCGCAGTTCGTCCGCCGTCACCGTCTGGCCGGGCCGCACGACGACGCAAGCCAGCGGACGCTCGTCCCAGCGTGGATGCGGAACCGCGATCACCGCGGCCTCGGCGACCGCCGGGTGCCCCATGATCGCGTTCTCCAGATCGACCGAGCTGATCCACTCGCCACCCGATTTGATCAGATCCTTGGTGCGATCGCTGATCCGGACGAAGTTCTGCGGGTCGATCGACGCCACGTCGCCGGTGCGCAGCCAGCCGTCTTCGGTGAACTTGTTCGGATCCTGGGCAAGCCCGTGGTACGCGCCGGTAATGTACGGCCCGCGCACCTGGAACTCGCCGACGTCCTCGCCGTTCCATTCGCACTCACCATCGTCGCCGACGATCCGCACCTCGACCAGCGGCACCGGCACGCCGGCCATCGCGCGGCGCGCGAACATCTGCTCCTCGGGCAGGTCGAGCAGTTCGGGCGTGCGGTAGCTGACCGTCGCCAGCGGCGACGTTTCGGTCATGCCCCAGCCCTGCGTCAGCGCGATCCCGTGCTTCGCGTACGCGCGGATCAGCGCCTCGGGAACGGCCGAGCCGCCGACGATGCTGCGCATGCCGGTCGGCAGCGTCCAACGCCCGGGATTCGCCTCATAGGTCTGGATCACCGTCAGCCAGATCGTCGGCACGCCGAGCGACATCGTGGGTTTCTCGGCCTGCATCAGATCCAGCAGGTCGTCCGCGTGCAGGTGCGGCCCGGGCAGGACGAAGCGCGCGCCCACGTTCAGCGCTGCATAGGGCACGCCCCAGGCATTGGCATGGAACATCGGCGTGACCGGCATCACCACGTCCCGCGCGGACAGGCCGATGTTGTCCGGCAGGCTGCACACGAGCGCGTGCAGCACCGTCGAGCGGTGCGAATACGCGACGCCCTTGGGACGGCCGGTGGTGCCCGACGTGTAGCACATCGATACCGGGTCGCGCTCGTCGTGCGGGGCGTACGCGAAGCCTTCGGTCGAGGCCGAGGCGATCCACTGCTCGTAGTCGACGAACGGTTCGGCGACCGGTTCGCCGCTGTACGGAAAGACGATGACCTTCTCGAACGCGTGCAGGTGCTTGAACTGCTCGTACAGCGGCAGCAGGATGTCGTCGATGATCAGGAAGCGGTCTTCGCCGTGCGCGGCGATCCAGCCGATGTCCTCGGGCGCCAGGCGCAGGTTCAGCGTGTGCATGACCCCACCGGCGGCCGGGATCCCGAAATACGCTTCCAGGTGGACGTGATGGTTCCAGCACAGCGTCGCGACGCGGTCGCCCTTCTTCAGGCCGGCGGCCAGCAGCGCGGCCGCCAGCGAACGCGTGCGCTGGTAGTACTGCGCGTACGTATGGCGACGCAGCGACTTGTCGGGCAGCCGGGTGACGATCTCGGATCGGGGGAACAGGCGGCCTGCGCGATCCAGGATATGGTTCAGCGACAGCGGGATGTCCATCATCGTCGTTTGCATGGTGTCTCCTAAGAACGTATTGGCGATCTAAGTGGGCAGGAACATGGCCTGCAGGTCGTTCAGAAAGCGCGCGCCCAGCGGCGTGGCGCGGATGACCGCCGGGTCGGGGTCGAGCAATCCCTTGTCGACCGCGGCCTGCAGCGTGCGGCCGATCGTCGCGACGCTCGATCCGGTGCGTTCGGCCAGCAGGCCCACCGGCACGCCCTCGACCAGGCGCAACGCGTTCAGCATGAACTCGAACGGCAGGTCGGCTCGGGTCAATCGGCGCTCGTCCTCGACGGCCTGGCCCGATCGCGCCGCCTCGACATAGCGGCGCGGATGGCGGTACCGGGCCTGGCGGATGATCCGGTCATGGAACGACAGCTTGCTGTGCGCGCCGGCGCCGATGCCCAGGTAATCGCCGAACTCCCAATAGTTCAGATTATGCTGCGCGCGATGTCCGGCGCGCGCATAGGCGGATACCTCATAGTGCGCGAGCCCGGCCGCCGACAGCGCCGTCTCGATGCGCTGCTGCATGTCGGCCGACATGTCGTCATCGGGTTGCACCGGCGGAAACCGTGCGAACCGCGTGTTCGGTTCGATCGTCAGGTGATACCACGACACGTGCGGCGGCGCGAACGCCAGCGCGGTCGCGATCTCCGCATCGAGCGCCGCCAGATCCTGACCCGGCAACGCATACATCAGATCGATGTTGAACGTCGGATAGCACTGCGCCGCGGTCTCGATCGCGCGCCGGGCCTGGTCACCGTCATGCACGCGGCCCAGCGCCATCAGCATCCGGTCGTCGAAGCTCTGCACGCCGATCGACAGGCGATTGACGCCGGCCTCGGCATAAGCGCGGAAGCGCTCGCGCTCGAACGTGCCCGGATTGGCCTCCATCGTGACCTCGGCCCCCGGCGCCAGCCGCAGGTGCGTGCGAACCATCGCCAGCAGCCGGTCGATCGCCGCGGGCGAGAACAGGCTCGGCGTGCCGCCGCCGATGAACACGGTCTGCACCGACCGGCCCCAGATCAGCGGCAATGCCGCTTCGAGGTCCGCCTGCAGCGCGTCGATGTAATCGGCCTCGGTCTGCGGATCGGGGCCGGCGACGCCTACCGCGAGCATCGTCGCGCCGGCCTCGCGGATCGCCACCGCCGGACCGCCGGCCGGCACCCGCGCAGGCGCCGGCGCGGACGACGCCCCGCCCGCGCGCCATTCGTGCGAATTGAAATCGCAATAAGGGCACTTCTTCAGGCACCACGGCAAGTGGACGTACAGCGACAGCGGCGGCAACTGGGTCAGCGTCCCGCCGGTGTCGAGCGTGATCGAGGGGGCCATCGACAGCGATGCCGTGGTCAGCTCGGCGCGAGCGGCAGGCCCGACCCCGGCAGCCGCGCCAGCAACCCGGCCATCGCGCGACCCCGATGGCTGACGCGGTTCTTGTCGCCGGGCGCCAGTTCGGCGGCGGTGCGGCCCAGTTCGGGCAGGTAGAAGTACGGGTCGTAGCCGAAGCCGTTGTCGCCGCGCGGCGTCTCGACCACCTCGCCGTGCCACGCGGCCTCGGACAGCAGCGGGCACGGATCGCCAGGCCAGCGCACCAATGCCAGCACGCAGTAATAGAACGCCGAGCGATCGGCAAGCCCCTGCATCCGTTGCAGCAGATGGCGGTTGTTGGCCGCGTCACTCTTGTCACCGTTGCCGCTGCCGGCCCGCTGCGCGTAGCGCGCCGAGTACACACCCGGCTCGCCGTGCAGCGCGTTGACGCTGATGCCCGAATCGTCGGCCAGCGCCGGCAGGCCGCTGGCCACGCACGCATGGCGCGCCTTGGCCAGCGCGTTCTCGACGAAGGTGTCGTGCGGTTCATCGGCCTCGCCGATGCCCAGCGACGCCTGCGGCAACAGCTCGATGCCCAGCGGCGCCAGCAGCGCCGACATCTCGCGCAGCTTGCCCGCATTGTTGGACGCCAGCACGATGCGGACCGGTGCGGCCATCGCTATCTCCCCTCGCTCGCCCGGTCAGCCGCGCGGCGACGTGGCCAATGCGTCGCGCTGCGCCTGCACGAGCCGCGCGATCCCGTCGGTGGCCAGCCCGAGCAACGCATCCATCTGCGCACGGTCGAACGGCGCGCCCTCGGCCGTACCCTGGATCTCGACGAAGCCGCCACCGCCGGTCATCACGACATTCATGTCGGTCTCGCATCCCGAGTCCTCGGGGTAATCGAGATCGAGCATCGCCACGCCGCCGACGATACCGACCGACACCGCGGCAACGTGGTCGCGGATCGGCGATGCCGTCAGCGCGCCCTGCCCGATCAGCCATGAGACCGCGTCGTGCGCGGCCACGAACGCCCCGGTGATCGATGCGGTGCGCGTGCCGCCGTCGGCCTGCAGCACGTCGCAATCGATCTGCAGCGTCCGCTCGCCGAACGCCCGCAGATCGAACACCGCCCGGAGGCTGCGGCCGATCAGGCGCTGGATCTCCTGCGTACGGCCCGACTGCTTGCCGCGCGCGGCCTCGCGGTCGCTGCGCGTATGCGTCGAGCGCGGCAGCATGCCGTACTCGGCCGTCAGCCAGCCGCTGCCCTTGCCCTTGAGGAAACCGGGAACGCGATCCTCGACGCTGGCCGTGCACAACACCCGCGTGTCGCCGAACTCCACGAGCACCGAACCCTCGGCGTGCCGCGTGAATCCGCGCGTCAGGCGCACCGCCCGCAACTGGTCGGGCCGGCGCCCGCCCGCGCGGGCCATGAGCACGCTCGACGTAGCATCGTCGGCGGACGAGGAAGCCGTCGAACCGGAGGACGAAGCGTCGCGAGAGGCCGCGGAGGAAGCAGCCGGGGAAGGTGTTGCCGAGAGTGTCGCGGGAGGGGTCGAAGAAGGAGTCGGAAAAGCAGTGGAGGATGCGGTCATTTGCCCTGGGTCTTGTCGATCGCCGAACGGATCTCACGGATGGTACGCTCGATCTCGTCTTCGGACAGATCCCGCACCGATTCCTCGGTCGGCACGTGCGGCATGATCGTCGATGTATAAGCGCCTTCGGGCAGCGTCGTCGACGAAACGCCTCCCTCCGCCGCGCTCTCGCCTTCCCACGTGAACGCCAGGCCCGTGCAGTTGTCGGCGGTGCGCCCCAGCGTCGCCACCGACCGGCGGACGATCTCGGGCACGCTCTGCGCGATCGGCCCCGCGAACAGCGCGCGCCCCAGTTCGACCTCGGACCAGGCTGACCACAGGCCGTCGCTGCACAACAGCAGCCGGTCGCCGGGTTTCAGGCTCACCGGCTGGCCGATCTCGATCGTCGGCTCGAACGGCGACCCCAGGCAGTTGAGCACCTTGTTGCGCTCGGGATGCGTTTCTTCCTCGCCGGGCTGCAGAAGCCCCATCGAGACCATCGTCTGCACCTTGGAATGGTCGCGCGTGCGCGCCAGCACGGCGCCCTCGCGCACCAGATAGATGCGCGAATCGCCGGCATGCGCCCACCACGCACGCCCATCCTGCACGATGCACGCGACGATCGTCGTGCGCGGCGCTTCGGGCAGCCCCTGCTGATGCTGGTAGCGCAGGATCTCGCGATGCGCGTGGCGCATCGCCTGATCGAGGAACGCGACCGGATCGGGCACGCCGGGCCGCGCACTGGACTGGAACACCGCCGCCGAGCTTTGCAGGGCGATCTGCGCCGCGACTTCGCCTCGCAGATGCCCGCCCATGCCATCGGCCACGACCATGTACAACGCGTCGCGCGTGAAGCAATAGCCCATGCGGTCCTGGTTGGTCGACCGTGCTCCGACCGCACTGTCCTGGAAGATCGAAAACCGCATCGTCGTGTGCCCCGATTCCTTGGATTGGCGACGACCGCGTCAACGCGGCCCGGTCATTCGCGTCTGCGTCGTGTTGCCTTGGGCCGTACGCCGGCCGAGCCGTCCCGTCACCGCGCCCAGCCATCCGCGCACCGAGCGGCCGCGCTCGGCCGGCGCGGGCGCAGGCGGCGGTTCGGCGCGCCGATCACTCTCGCGCAGACGCTTTTGCAGCGCGAACACGCTCTGCGGCCGCTTCAGCGGGTCGAGGTTCAGGCACGCGTCGATCAAATCGACCAGCGACGACGAATAGCGCTCGCGCAACTGCTCGTACAGCGCCGGCATCTTGTCGTTCAGATCGCGCTGATCGGCCGGCTGCGGCGGCGCGCCCATCATGCAGGCGAACATGCTCGCGCCGATGCTGTAGACATCGGTCCACGGGCCGAGTTGCTGGCTTTTCTTGTACAGCTCGGGCGCGGCGAAGCCGGGCGTATACATCGGGAACAGTTTGGGCGCGTCGGCTGTCAGCGTCTGGCGAGCCGCACCGAAATCGAGCAGCGTCGGCGAGCCGTCGAGACGCATGTAGATATTGGCGGGCTTCAAGTCCAGGTGCAGCATCCGGTTGGCATGCACCTCGCGCAAGCCGTTCATCACCTGCGCGAACACCGCGCGCACGTGGCGCTCGGAGATCACGATCTTGTCCGGCCGGTTGCGGTTGCGCAGGATCAGCTCCTGCAGGCTGCGCCCCTCTTCGTACGCCATGACCATGTAGACGGTCTCGTTGGCGCGGAAGAAGTTGACCACCCGCACGACGTTCGGGTGAAGGATGCGCGCCAGCGCGCGGCCTTCCTCGAAGAAGCACTTCAGGCCGTTGCGATAAGTCGCCAGGTTCTCGGTCGAGATCGCCGGGACGAGCTGGCCGGGATCGCGCTTGACCAGCGTGCTGGGCAGGTACTCCTTGATCGCGAAACGCTGGCCCTCGGCGTCCTCGGCAAGGTAGACGATCGAGAACCCGCCACTCGAGATCTTCTTGATCAGCGTGTAGCCGCTCATCTGCATGCCATCGGGCAGAGGGGCGTTGGTCTGGGCTGCCATGGCCTAGCGAATGTCCTTGACGCGCGGGATGCGGAACGGGGATCGGCGTGCCCGGTTCGCGAATCTGCGCGATACTGGCTCCGCCTCGGGAATGCGCGGCGTATTGCGCCCGCCACGACCCGCCGCATTGTAGAAGAACTTCGGGCTTACCATCCGCTATCCGTAGTCATCGACATTCCCTGCCTGCATGCCAGAACGCGACCCCGCTCTGAACCCCAGCCCGTCGATCCAGAGCATGACCGGCTACGCCTCCGTCCTGCGCGAGGCGCCTCAAGCCACGCTGCAGTTCGAATTGCGCAGCGTCAATTCCCGGTTTCTGGACATCGTCTTCAAGATACCCGACGACCTGCGTGCCGTGGAACCGGTACTTCGCGAACGGTTGGCCGGGACGCTCAAACGCGGCAAGGTCGAATGCCGGATCGCCTTTCATCGTCAGCAACAGACCGACCGTCGGGCCACGATCGATCGCGAACTGCTGGCCAGCCTCGCGCAGGCGAGCGCCAGCGTCCGCCAGATCGTCCCTGACGCCGCGCCGATGACGGTCGCCGACCTGCTGCGCTGGCCCGGCGTACTCGGTGAAGACCGGTTCGACGCCAGTGCGCTGCTCGAACCGATCACGCGAATGGCCGGCGACGCGTTGGCCGAGCTCGTGGCCAGCCGCCGGCGGGAAGGCGCCAAGCTCGCCCAGGTGGTGCTCGGCCTGATCGAGCAGATCGAAGCGAGCGTCGAACAAGTGGCCGCCTTCGTCCCCAACCTGTTGCGCCAGTATGAAGAACGCCTGGCCGAGCGGCTCCGCGCCGTGCTGGTCGACGCGTCGGCGGGTACGACGGTGCCTGCCGAGGAAACCTTCGCCCGGCTGCGCCAGGAAATCACGTTGTACGGCATGCGGATCGACGTGGCGGAAGAGCTGGCGCGGCTGCGCGCGCACGCGCAGGAAGTGCGCGACGTGCTGACCCGGGGCGGCGCGGCCGGCAAGCGACTGGATTTCCTGATGCAGGAGATGAACCGCGAGGCGAATACGGTCGGCTCGAAGTCGGCGACGCGGGAGCTGACGAATGCGGCGGTGACGCTGAAGCTGCTGGTCGAGCAGATTCGGGAGCAGGTGCAGAACATCGAGTAGGGTCGTATCCAGTGCCAGACCGAGAAGCTGTTTTTTTCAGCGGCTCCGCCGTGCCGGCTTGTCGGCGCTGATGCGAGCATGGGGAAACACATGCTGAAGTGGTTCGACCCCACGGAACCGATCGGCGCGCTGCTGCTGGCCGGCGTCTTCGTCGCCGTCGGCCTGCTGCTGTCGCACGTAGTGCGGCAGGTCATCAAGGCTGCGCTGCGCTACGATCAGTCCGAGCGCATCGACCAGATCACGCTGTCCTTCCTGAGCCGGCTGGCCGTCCTGGTGCTGTGGCTGCTGCTGCTCGCCGCCTATGCGCACCTGGTGCCGGTGCTGGACCGGCTGGGCACCACGCTGCTGGCCGGCGTGAGCCTGGTGTCCATCATCGTCGGCTTCGCGGCGCAAAGCACGCTGA
>JAKPAM010000231.1 GCA_029779435.1 Pseudomonadota bacterium
CCAGCGTCAGCGCGGCCAGCATCGCCAGCGCCACCAGTACATAGCGTGATCGAACGAGCACGTCGCCGACGGCCGTGCGAAGCCGGGCCTGTTCGCGTTTGTGCGCATCCGTGAAGCCGGCGCCGGCCGCCCACATCATCAGCCCCAGCCCCATCGTGACGGCCACGGCGACCATCGCGTACTGCTTGCCCGCGGTCGGCCAGGCGGCGAACAGCGCGACGCCCTGCGGCCGGGTCAGCCGTGCCAGGCCGCCGAGGTTCTCGAGCAGGTCGAACAGCAGCAGGCCGGTGAGCGCGATCAGTGCCGCGACGTGGACGAGGCGTGCCACCCACGCGAAGCCCGGTACGATCAGCGCCTGCGTGGCCGCTTGCAGCCGATGCTGCGATCGCCAGGCCAGCCAGCCGTAAGCGGGCATGAAGACGAACGTATCCAGCAGCAGATAAGCGTAAGCGAGCGTCTTCGCGCGTCCCCAGCCGGCGATCATCTGCTCGATGTCGCAAGGGTCCGTCCACGTGAGGAAATCGCCGATCGCCCAACCGGTAGGCGTATGCAGCGCCGCGTCCAGCCAGGCCAGCGTCAACGCGATGCACGCCGTCGCCGTTGCCAGGACGCCCAGTCGAAGCGGCTGCCGTACGCGCATGGCTCGTTCCTCAGCGTGAGCGGGCCCTTAGGGAGATGCCGATTCCCTGGGGAGGCGTGTCGACGACAGTGTCACGGTCGCGTCATCACGCCGTGCCGCCAACCGGATAGAGCGTCCGCACGAACTCGTTGAGCAGCGCCGCCGTCTGCGCCGGGCTTTCCAACGGCATCAAATGGTTGCGTTCGGTGAAGTGCAGGTCGCGCGCATGCTTGAATGCCGATGCCAGTTCGGGCCAGGTCGGCGAGAACGAGAAATCACTGCGGTCGCTCTCGGACATCGGCAGCTTGGCGCGCGCGATCAGCACGGGCAGATCGATGCGGGCGACCGCCTCGTAGACGCTGTCGTCGGCGCGTGAACTCAGGTAGATGGCGGCCTCGGTCTCGGGACGGCAGGCCAGTTCGAAGCCGTTACCGTCGGCGGCGGGTACCAGCCCGTGAGTGCAGTAGTCGGCCAGTACTTGCGGATCGAAGCTGGCATAAGGGGCGCGATCGGCGAAGCGCTCGCGCATCGCCAGCGCCGAGGCGAAGCGGCGATTGCGGCGCGACACCGGATGGTCGCCGACGTCGAAGGCCTGGCCGGGCCGATGCGCGTCGCGCGGCAGGATCGTCGGATCGAACAGGAACAGACCGGTGAAGCGGGCTTGCTCGGCCGCCGCCGCGCGTACCAGCGTGTGCGCGCCCATGCTGTGCCCGACGCCCACCACGTCGTGCAGGTCGAGCCGCCGCAGCAGTTCGGCGATGTCCTGCCCGAAGACGACCCAGTTCTCGATCGGCGTCGTCTCGCTGAGGCCATGGCCGCGCAGGTCGACGGCGATCGCGTGCCAGTCCGGCAACAGCGTCAGCATCCGGTCCCACACGCGGCCATGAAAGCCGGTCGCATGGCACAGCAGCAGCGTCGGTTGGCCCTTGCGGCGCAGCTCGGGGCGCCATTCGGCATAAGCGAGCCGGATGCCGTTGACGTCGATCGTCAGCAGATCGGGGCTGGCAGGAGAGGAGGGTGTCGCGCTCGCGTCGGGAAGTGGTGTCGTCGTCATCGGTTCGCGGTGCGCGGGGCACCGTTCAGGGTTTGGCCGCGCCGATCGGCGGCAGGGAATAGCGCTGCCCCAGGTATGCCCATTCGGGCCACAGCGCATGCGCGCGGGCGAGCGTCGCCCGTTGCGGATCGTCGGGCAACCGTTCGCCGACCGTCTTTCGGTTCATGTCGATCGCGAACTCGCTGGCCGGCCGGCCGGGTTCCAGTATCGTCAACCGGCCTGGCGTCATATAGCCATGATTGTCGCCGAACTGCATGATCGCGCGTTCCGGATCGCGCACGGTGAGGTCCGCACCGATCATCGGATGCTCGGATGCCACGCCGGCCAGCGACAGCAGCGTCGGGGCCAGGTCGATCTGGCTGATCAGGCGGTCGTCGATCCGCGGCGCGACGTCGGCGCCCAGGATCATCGCCGGGATGTGGAAGTTGTTGACCGGCATCAGGTTGGCGCCGCCGGCTCGCGCGTCGTGGTCCGCGACGATCAGGAACAGCGTGCGCGGCCAATACGGCGCCCGCCGTGCCCGATCGAAGAACTCGCCGAGCGCCATGTCGGCATAGCGGATCGCATCGTCGCGGTCCGGCTCGCCGTCGGGGCGGATCCGGTCGTGCGGAAACTCCCACGGCGAATGGTTCGATACCGTGAACGCAACGGTCAGCGTCGGCTGGTCGTCCGGGTCGTTGGACAGCAGCGTGTCGAGCTGGCGGAACATGTCTTCGTCGGAGGCGCCCCAAGTGCCGACGAACTTCGGCGCATCGAAGCGCTTCAGGTCGACGATCTCGTCGAAGCCGTTGCCCAGGAAGAACGCGCGCATGTTGTCGAAGTGCGCCTCGCCGCCATAGACGAAGCGTGACCGGTATCCGTAGCGCGACAGCAGCGCGCCCAGCGTGAAGAAGCCGCTTTGCGCGCGCGGCAGTTTCAGCACCGCCTCGGACGGGGTCGGCGGGAATCCGGTCGTCAACGCCTCGAGGCCTCGCGCCGACCGCGTGCCGGTCGCATAGGCCTGGCGGAACGTCCACGCCTGCGCCGCCAGCTCGTCGAGCCGCGGCGTCAGTGCCCGGCCGCCCAGGTGCGAGACGAACTGCGCGCCCAGGCTCTCCTGGACGATCATCACGATGTGCAGCGGCCGCGCGCGCGGCGTGGACGGCGTCTGCCGATGCAGGCTGGGACGCATCGGATCGAGCGGCGTGGCCGGCAGCGCCGCCGTGCTCAGTACGATCGACGACATCTCGTCGACCGGCATGCCGCCATACGCCTCGCGCGACGAGCGTTCGCTGCGCGTGCGGTACAACGCATGCGCGACGTTGTACAGCGAGTTGACCGGCAGCGTGTTGATCAGCGCGTCGTTGCCGAACGCGACCATCGACGGGTTCAGCGGCCGATGCGCGAGCGTGCCGCGCACGAGCAGCGCGAGCACGACGGCCGTCGCCAGCGTCGCCGGCACGCGCCACCACCAACGCATCGGCGCGCGCGGCGCCGGCGCTTCCTGCGAGGCCACGCGCCGCCGCGCGCCGCTCGGCAGCCACCAGATCGCGAATGCGATGATCCCCGCCATCGCCACCGCCGCCACGGCCATTTCGACCGGGTAAGCGGACAGCAGCGTGCTGCCGACCTCGCGCGGGCTGACCAGGTATTCGAAGAACAGCCGGTTGGGGCGCGAATCGTATTCGCCGATGAACGTCGGCGTGGCGACCTCCAGGAATGCCAGCAGGCACAAGACCAGCCGGTACCACCACGCGGTCGCGCGCACCGCTAACCGGTAGTGGCCGACCCATGGGGCCAGCAGCATCGGCGGCAGCAGGCAGATCGCCAGCAGGCTCAGGTCGACCCGTAGTCCGCCAGCCAGGATCGCGCCCCAGCCGTCGACGGCGTTGACCCGGTCGATCAGCCATCCCGACAGGGCGACCCGCGACAGCGTCAGCAAAACGAGGGCGGCAACGAAGAAACGCGCCGACAGGCGCGGGATGGTGAGGATGGGCACGTTGTTTTCGCGGGACCGGCCGAATGGTGGCTCGGGTGCGATTATGACGGTTTTGCTAACATGGCCGACCGATAGCTGCGCGAAGTCAGGGGGCGCGAAGCGTGGATTCCAAAAGCGTGGATTCCGATCAACGGCGCATCGCGCGCCGCCGGCCGACCGCCGCCGCGGTCGCCATCGCGACCCTTGCGGTCGCCGTGGCAGGGGTCTGCGAAAGCGTTCGCTGGATCGATCCGGTCGCCGCTGCGGCGCCTGCGCTGTCGGCCGCTCCGCACGTTTCGACCCCCGTGGGGCGCGACCGTGTTTCGCTGGTCCGCGTGTCCACCGATACGCTGCGCGTGCCCGATGGCGCGCCGCGCATGCATGCCAGCGCGCTGGCGGTGCTGCCCGGCAACGAGATGCTGGCGTTCTGGTGGGCGGGCAGCCGCGAGAGCGGGCCCGACGTCCAGATCTATTCGTCGCGCTGGCACGACGGTCACTGGGGGCCCGCCACCGCGCTGTTCGATCGCGAACGCCTCGGGGACACGCTCGGCTTCGGCGTGCGCCGTCTCGGCAATCCCACGGCATGGGTGTCGCCGGACGGCACGGTCAACCTGTTCGTCGTCGCCACCGGTCTCGGGGGCTGGGCGGCGTCGCGCATCGTGCACCTGACGTCGTCCGACCGCGGCCAGCGTTTCTCGGTCAAGCGGATGCTGCCGATGTCGCCGCTGTTCAACACCAGCGTGCTGGTGCGTACGTCGCCGATCGGCTGGCCCGACGGCGGCTGGTGGCTGCCCGCTTACTTCGAACTCGGCAACAAGTATTCGCTGATGCTGTCGTTCGATCGCGACGGCGATCCGCGCGCGATGGCGCGGATCGGCGAGAGCACGTCGGCGTTCCAGCCCGCCGTGGTCGCCGTGTCGCCGAACGAACTGCGCGCATGGATGCGCGTCGACAAGGAAGACGAGAACCGCATTCACCAGGCGGTCAGCGTCGATGGCGGCCTGACCTGGGAGGATCTGCCGTCGGCGCCGATGGTCAGCCAGTACAGCTCGATGGCCGCGCTGCGGTTGCGCGACGGCGGTTTCGTGCTGCTGCACAACGATGCGGTCGCGGGCGTGGCCAACTCGCGGGCGCGGCTGCGACTGGCGGTGTCCGACGATGCCGAAGTCTGGCGCGATGGCGTCATGGTGGCCAGCGGTGCGCCCGATGACGAGTTCTCGTACCCCAGCGTCCAGCAGATCGGTAACGATCTGCACGTCACGTACACGGACAAGCGCAGCCACATCGCCCATCACGTCTACCGGATCCGCTACGGCGCGGCGGGTTGATGAGTCTGCCCGACTGGTCCGTTCAACTCGCTTATGGCCGCCTCGGCTGGGCGTTGGTCCTGGCCGCCCTGGTGCTGGCGATCGGGGCGCGCGTCGCGGGCCGCCGGCGCGTGCTGCCGCCGCTCGCGGTGGCGGCGGTCGTGCTCGGGTCGATCGCCTGGTGCCTGGCGCCGGGCCGTGCGAGCCCCGCGTACTGGCTGATGATGGGCGCGCAGTGGCCCAGTGCGCTGCTGGTCGCGCTGGCCGGCGACGCCTGCTGGCGGCGCGCGGCGGCGGGGTCATTCGGTGCGGCCGGCGCGGCCTGGGCCGCGGCACCGGCGTATCCGTTGCTGCCGCGGGGCTGGGCATCGGCGATCGTGGTCGCCGGCGCGCTGTTGTACGCCGACGTCGCCGGCTGGCTCGCGATCGGCCTGTACCCGCTCGGCTTCGGTCCTGTCGCCGCACCGCTGCTGGCGTTGCTGGCGGCCGCCGGCTGCGTGATCGCGCTGTCGCGCGGCGTGGCCCGCGAGCGCGCGACCGTGCTGCTGGTGGCGCTGCTCGCGTGGTCGATCGGCCGGCTGCCCACCGGTAACCTGTGGGACGCGATGTTCGATCCGCTGTTGTGGCTGTGGTCGCTCGCCAGCGTCGTCGCCGCCGGCCGGGCTCGCTGGCGATCCGCGCGCGGCGGCGTTCCTGTCGACCCCGTCGATCCCGTCATCGAAGAGCCTCATACCGCATGACCCCCTTGTCTCCTTCATCCCCCTCGCCGCTGTCGACCCGCCAGACCCTGCTGCATCCGGCGATCCTCGCCGGCATCCTCGTCAACGCCGGCCTGCTGATCGCGGCGCTGATCGCGTTCAAAAGCGGTTCGCCGCTGGCCAGCAAGTTCGTCGACGAGGATGCGCTGGTCGAATGGCTGCAGTTCCTGTGCTTCGCGGCGCTGTCGGTGCTGCTGTTCTTCATCGCGTGGGAGCGTCTGCAGCGCGAGCGCCGCATCACGTGGCCCGTGATCGCGATCACCGGCCTGGGCCTGCTCGTCGCGCTGGCTGCCGTCGAGGAAGTGAGCTGGTTCCAGCGCGTGATCGGCCTCGAATCGCCCGAGTTCTTCCGCCAGCACAACAAGCAGAACGAAACCAACCTGCACAACCTCGCGATGGGCGATGCCAGCGTGCACAAGCGCGTGCTCGTCAAGCTCATCTTCCTGGTCGGCATCACGCACAACCTGATCCTGCCGCTGCTCGCGCGGCGCTGGCCGGCCGTGCGCCGCGTCATCGAATCGCTCGGCGGCTATCTGCCGCCGCTGTCGGCGTCGATCGTCTACGTCGTGCTCGTCGCGATCTCGCAGACCGCGATCGATCATCCGCGTCGCGGCGAGTTGAGCGAGGCGTTCGGTGCCGTCCATTACCTGAGCACGGTGTTCGCCGCGTACGTGGCCGGCCTCGGTTATGGCGGTCCGGCGGTGTTCGACGGCGTGGCCGACCGCCGTCGGGTTTCCGTGCTGTACGGCTGGGCGCTGGTGTTCCTGGTGTTCGTCGCGTGGCTGCTGGGGCAGGGTTACGTGCCGATCGTCAAGTAGGCGCACCGCGCGGCTTGCCCACGCCGGTACGTTGCAGGTAGCGTCGAGGGCGGTCCTGGTGCGTACGCACGCCAGGGTCTGCCGATCCCTTGCCAGGAGACACCCTTGACCGCTGCCGCTCCCCTATCGATGCCCGCCGAAGGCGTCGCGCTGATCACACTGTCGAATCCGCCGCGCAATTTCGGTGATGCCGAACTGGCCGCGCGCATCCTCGAATCGCTCGAGGCCGCCGAGAAGGGCGGAGCCGCGGCCGTCGTGCTCGCGTCGGACATGCCGGGCTGCTTCATCGCGCACTGGTCGCTGCAAGCGCTGGCCGACGCCTTCGACCGCCCGCCGGGCGGCAGGCCGCGCACCCGGCGGCTGCCGTTGTTCGACGTGATCGAGACGATGCCGATGATCGTGATCGCCGCCAACAACGGCCAGGCGTGGGGCGGCGGCGCCGAGTTGTCGTGGGCCTGCGACCTGCGCATCGCAGCGGAGTCCGCCACTTATGGCCAGCCCGAGGTCGCGCTGGGCATCATTCCCGGCGCCGGCGGCACGACCCGACTCGAACGCCTGGTCGGCGCGACGCGCTGCATGGAGATGATCGTCGACTGCCGGCCGATCACCGCGCGGCGCGCGCTGGAGATCGGTGCGATCAACCGCGTCGTGCCCGACGAGCGGCTACGCGACGAGGCGATCGCCTGGGCCGCGCACATCGCACGCTGGCCGCGTGCCGCGCTGGCGGCCGCCAAGCGTTCGCTGGTCGAGGGGCGTGAGTTGTCGCCTGCCGCGGCCCGGCGCAACGAGAGCCTGATCTTCGCCGAAACGGCTCGGCGCGCCGATGCGCTGGAGACGATGCGGGCCGCGCAGGCGCGCTACGACGCCGGCGCCGATTCGTACGACGCGATCGGGCTGCCGCGGGCGGCGCGGCATCAGGCCGTCTGAGCGACCGGACCGTCTCGATTCCGAAGGCCTCTGCATTTGAAGCGTTCCCGGCCGTGACGGAGTAGAGCATTGCGAGGCATGGCTTGCGGGATTAGAATTCCTACTTCCAATTCCAACTTTTCTCGCCGGAGATGCCAATGCTTGTCACTGAAAAGGGCCAGGTCACGATTCCCAAGCGAATTCGTGAGGCTGCCGGCGTCCTGCCGGGCAGCCAGGTTCAGTTCACGCTCGAAGGCAGCCGCATCGTCATCACCCCGGTTGCCGCGCCAGCCAGGAACGACCGGCGGGCGGCGCTTCGCAGCGCCGCGGCGCGCGCGCGCGCAACGATGGCCCCGGAATTCAGGCGCATGAGCGCGGATGAAATCATGAACTTCTTGCGCGGAGACGAGCCGGTGGCTGCTCGCAAGGCGACACGGCGCGGTGATCGGTAGCCCCGCCCGATGGCCTCGTTGATCGACTACGACGGTAGCGCAGGGATATTGGTGGACACCAATATCTGGGTGGACACGATGGATGACGACAGTGGCTGGCATGACTGGGCGATCGACCAGTTGCAAGCCTGCAGCGAACGCGCGCCATTGCACGTGAACGTGGTCATTTACGCGGAACTGCTGGTGCCGCGCCAGGATTCGACGGCCATCGACGATCTGCTGGACGTCTTCGAGACTCGGCGCAGCCCACTACCCTGGGAGGCGGCTTCCCTGGCGGCGGCGGCGTATTCGCTCTACCGGGCGCGCGGTGGCACTCGGGCTCGGCCGCTGCCGGATTTTTTCATCGGCGCTCACGCAGCCGTGGCCAACCTTGGCGTGCTGACTCGCGACCGCGCCGGTTACGGTACCTACTTTCCTCGGCTGCGATTGATTGCCCCCTAGTAGCTCGGAGGGAGGCTGGTCTCACCGGCTTCGGTTTTACCGCGGCCGGGCGCTGGCCCGGTTCATCGCGAATCCGGCGATCGCGATCAACGCGACGACGACTTGCGCGACTGCGGTCTCGAGCGTCGGGTACATGCCGAGCAGCTCGATGCGCGGCAGCGCGAGCGGGTTCACGCTCAGCCAGCCCGCCTCCTGCAGCGCCGCCGCGCCCTTGCCGATCAGCACCACCGCGAGGATCGCGACGAGCACGGACGTGATCGAGAAGAATCGACCGATCGGCATCCGCGCACTGGTGCGCAGCAGGATCCAGGCGATGATCGCGAGAAGCACGACCGCGACGCCGAACCCGGCGGCCAGCGCGCCGCCGTTGCCGTCGGAGGCCAGCGCCGAGTAGAACAGCACGGTCTCGAACACCTCGCGGTAGACCGCGACGAACGACAGGCCGAACAGCGCCCACGCCGACCGCCGGTTCAGCGCCGCCGACAGCTTGCCCTTCAGGTATTCCTGCCATCGGCCCGCCGCGCTCTTCTGATGCATCCATAGTCCGACGCTCAGCAGGATGACCGCGGCCAGGATCGCGCCGAGGCCTTCGGTGATCTCCCGGCTCGCCCCGCTGATGTCGACGAGAGTCGTGGCCACACCCCAGGTCAGGATGCCCGCCGCCAGCGCGCTGATCCAGCCCAGGTGCACGTGCCGCAGCGCATCCGGGCGGTTGGCCTTCTTCAGGAATGCGACCATGCCGATGACGATCAGCAGCGCCTCGACGCCTTCGCGCAGCAGGATCGTCAGCGCACCGATGAACGTCGTCATCGGATCGGCCTTCGCGTCGCCGAGCATCTGGTCGACACGGTCGAACAGCTCGCCGAGCGTCGCGGCGGCCGCTTCGGCCTCGTCGGTCGCCCCTTTCGCCACGGCGGACCGGTACGCCAGCATCGCTTCCTCGACCCGGATCAGCAGCGTGCCGTCGCGGGCGCCGACGACGGGTTCGATCGGCTCGAAACCATCGAGATAAGCGGACAGGCCCAGCCGCGTGGCATTGGCCTTGTCGCCGCGGTGCAGGGCATCCAGGCTCTCTTTCAGGCGCGATCGCGCGAGCGCCAGGCCGGACGGTTTGCCTGCGTCCACTACGGCGGCGTTCATACGCAGGTACGCCGTCAAATCACGTGCGGCGTCGGCGCCCAGTGTCTCGGCGGCGGCGGCTTCGGTCGTCGTTGTCAACGCCGCCAGGTCGGCGAAGCGCGCCTTGACGGCCGCATCGTTCTTTGCCCACAGCACCTGCCCTCGCTCGCGCATCGCGTCGTCGTACGCGAGCGTGCCCGTGTAGAACGCCAGCGCCCAGCGATCGTCGTCGGACAGCGTGTCGAACGGCGGCATCGACGTGCCCTCGACGCCCTGCGAGATCACCTGGTACAGCGCCATCAGGCTTCGCGCGCGGGCGCGCTCGGCATCGGTGAAAGCGATGGGAGGCGGATCGAGCCCCGCGGCGGCCGGGCCGTCGCCGTGCCCGGTCGCGCCGTGGCACGACGCGCACCTTTCCGCATACAGCGAGCGGCCGCGCGCGAGATCGGGCAGCGACTTCGGCGCCACCGGTATCGGGAAGGCGGCGATCAGCTCGGCGTTCGCTCGGTGCGCCAGCGCGGCGACTTCCTCGGCCGCGGCCTTGCTCTCGACGGCCTTGCGCAGTTCGGCGATCGTGCCGCGGATCCGCGGCTTGGCGGCGTGCTCGGGCAGCTCCTGCAACTGCCTGGCGGCGTTCTCGGTGAAGTCGAGCATCTCGGCGTACTCGGCTTCGCTGACGACCTTGCCGTCCTTGACGGCGCCGTCGTAGTCGACGGCCACGTAGTCGAGCAACTGCCACAGTTGCCGGGCATTGGCGGGGGCGGTGATGGATGACGTGGCTGGGGTGGCGGGCTGCGCGGTGGCCCAGCCGGAAGCGAGCACGAGTATCGCGATGATCAGCCTGATGAACACCGTGCCTCTTCCAAACATCCTGCCTGCCTCCTGAATCAACACTGGCCCGTGGTCACAGTTCCCCGCAAAGATCGTCGTCGAAGATCGCCGTCCACGCCGTACCATCGACGCGCTGCCAGCCGCGATACATGCCTTCGGTGTTGAACGGCATCGCGATGTGACCGGCACGATCGATCGCGATCAGGCCGCCGCGTCCGCGGTCGAGCGGCAGCCGCCGGAAGATTACCTCGGCGGTGGCCTCGGCAAGCGATTGCCCCTTGAACTCGATCGCCGCGGCCGCACGATGGCAGGCGACCGCTTCGATGAAGCGCTCGCCGTGCCCGGTCGCCGACGCCGCCAGCGTCGCGTCGTCCGCGTAGCAGCCGGCACCGATCAACGGGGAGTCGCCGACGCGTCCGGGTAGCTTGTTCGTCATGCCGCCGGTCGACGTCGCGGCCGCCAGATGGCCGGCCGCATCGAGCGCCACCGCGCCGACGGTGCCGAACTTGTTGTCGCCCGCGCTGTCGCCCCCGTGGTTGCGCCGGTTCTCGCCCGCGGCCGGACCGTCGTGGTCCAGTGTCGCGCCGCCGCCTGCGCGCCGTGCCGCCTCCAGTTGCTCGCGCCGCGCCGGTGTCGAGAACCAGGACGGATCCACGCATTCGAGGCCGTGCGCCTGCGCGAGCCGGTCGGCCGCGTCGCCGATGATCATCACGTGATCGGTCCGCGTCATCACCGTACGCGCGGCCAGCACCGGATGGCGCACGCGCGTGACGCCGGCTACCGCGCCGGCCCGGCCGCTCGCGCCGTCCATGATCGCTGCATCCAGCTCGTGCCGGCCGTCGGCGGTGAACACCGCGCCGCGTCCGGCGTTGAACAGCGGGTCGTCCTCCAGCGCGACGACTGCCGCCGTCACCGCATCGAGCGCCGAGCCGCCGTCGATCAGCACGCGCGTGCCGGCATGCAGCGCCGCGCGCAGGCCTTCGTGATAAGCGCGCGCCCGTTCGGGCGTGAACATCGCGCGCGTCAGCGTGCCGGCACCGCCGTGGATGACGATTGCCGGTCGGGGCGGATCGTGGTCGGCGTCGGCCATCAATCGTACTTGCGCGCGTCCTCGATGACCTTGCCGTCGTTCGGCAGGCTGCCCGACGCCACGACCTCGACCTCGCCGCGCAGCTTGGTCACGTCGCGGATCGTGTCGGCCAGTGCGCGGGGCAGCGCGTCGTCCCGTTCGCCGCCGGCGGTCTCGACGCGCAGCGTCATTTGATCGTTGGCCATCTCGCCGGTGATCACCAGCCGCGCGCGCTTGACGGACGGATGCCGCTTGACGATCTCGGCGACCTGGCCCGGATGCACGAACATCCCGCGCACCTTGGTCGTCTGGTCCGCGCGGCCCAGCCAGCCCTTGATCCGCACGTTGGTGCGGCCGCACGGCGAGGGCCCGGCCATCACTGCCGACAGGTCGCCGGTGCTGAAGCGGATCAGCGGGTAGCTGCGGTTGAACGACGTGACGACGACCTCGCCGATCTCACCGTCGGGCAGCGGTTCACCGGTGCCCGGCCGCACGATCTCGAGGATCAAGTCCTCGTCGAGGATCATCCCGTCCATCGCCGTCGATTCATAAGCGATCGAGCCGACGTCGGCCGTGCCATAGGATTGCAGCACGCGCGTCAGCCCCTGCTCGAGGAACCACTGGCGCAGGCTCGGCGGCAACGCTTCGGCGCCGAGCAGCGCGTTCTTCAGCGTCAGCTCGACGCCCAGTTCGCGTGCCTTCTCGATGATGATCCTCAGGAAGGACGGCGTGCCGACATAAGCGTCGGGGCGATAACGCCGCATCAGGTCGATCTGCTGCTCGGTCTGCCCGATGCCGGCCGGGATCACCGCGCAGCCGATCCTGCGCGCCGCCGCGTCGACCATCCACGCGCCCGGCGTCAGGTGATAGCCGAAGCAGTTCTGCAGCACCTGGCCCGGCCGCACGCCGGCCGCCCACAGTCCGCGCGCCGCGCGCCATGGATCGTCGCCGGCCGCTTCCGGTTCGAAGATCGGCCCGGGCGACATGAACAGCCGGCTCATCCGGCCCGGCGGCACCGTCGTCAGGCCGCCGAACGGCGGATCTTCGTCCTGCAGCGCTTTCAGGTCGGACTTGCGCAGCACCGGCAGTTGCGCGAGCGCGCGTCGCGACGAGATCGCCTGCGGATCGACGCCCGCCAGGCGATTGCGCCAGCCCGGCGCCTGCGCGACCGCGTGCGCGATCAGGTCGGGCAGGCGCGCCATCAGCGCGCCTTCGCGGGCTTCGGCCGGGCGTGTTTCGAGGGCGTCGAGAAAGGGACTGGCGGGGTCGGCGGTCATCGCGTGCTCCAGAGCGGGTCAGAGCCAGCGCTTGCGCCGGCGATAGGATTTTACGTCGCGGAAGGAGCGCCGCCCCTCTTTCGCCACGCCCAGGTAGAACTCCTTGACGTCTTCGTTGTCGGCCAGCGCCTGGGCCGGCCCGTCCATCACGATGCGGCCGCTCTCCAGGATGTAGCCGTGGTCGGCATAAGCGAGCGCGACGTGCGTGTTCTGCTCGGCCAGCAGGAAGCTGACCCCTTCCTTCTGGTTCAGCTCGCGCACGATCCCGAAGATCTCCTGCACGATCTGCGGCGCCAGTCCCATCGACGGCTCGTCGAGCAGGATCATGCCGGGCCGCGCCATCAGCGCTCGGCCCACGGCGGCCATCTGCTGTTCGCCACCGGACGTATAGCCGGCCTGCGACAGCCGGCGCTGCTTGAGCCGCGGAAAGTAGTGGTATACGCGTTCGAGTTCCTGCTGGGTCTGCGCGCGCGACAGCGATCGCGTGTACGCACCGGTCAGCAGGTTGTCCTCGATCGACAGATGCGCGAAGCAGTGTCGCCCCTCCATCACCTGCACGACGCCGCGCTTGACCAGGTCGGCCGGCGACAGCGCCTGCACCAGCTCGCCGCGATAGCGGATCGTGCCCTTGGTGACTTCACCGCGCTCGCCCTTGAGCAGGTTGGACACGGCGCGCAGCGTCGTCGTCTTGCCGGCGCCATTGCCGCCGAGCAGCGCCACGATCCGGCCCTCGGGCACGTTCAGCGACACGCCCTTCAGGACCAGGATCACGTGGTTGTAGATGACCTCGATGCCGTTGACGTCCAGCAGCGGCACGGCATCGGCCGCCGCCGAGGCGGCGGGCGCGGTGGCCGCCGCACGGGCCGCCATGCCGGCCGCCACGCCCTGCGGCGGAGCGGCTGGCGCGCCGGTTCCGGCCGTCGACGGGCGGGCGCTCACGACTGGCAGTCCTGCGGCGTGCGCCGTTCGAGCTTCTTCTCGGCCAGGTAGCGGTCGGCCGCCGCCTTGACCAGCGGCTTGATGATCTGTTCATCGGCCTGCAGCCAGTCGGAGCTGTACTCCCACTTCTTGCCGTCCCAGGTGTGGACGCGTGCCCACGACGCGCCCATGTGGTCGGCGCACGACGTGCTGATCGGCCGCATCATGCCGGCGAAGCCCAGCGCATCGAGCCGCTTCTGGTCGAGCGACAGGTTCTCGAGCCCCCAGCGGACCTGCTCGCCGGACATCGGCTTGCCCTTGCCGAAGCGTTCCTGCGCGGTGCGCACGGCCTCGACGCCGAGCATCATGATCATCAGGCCGCGGTTGTACAGCACGGTGCCCACTTCCTCGCGCGGGCCGCTGCCCTGGCCCTTGTCGTGCAGCGTCTTCAGGATCTCGTTCTGGATCTTGCCGAGCCCGGCGCCATACTGGATCGTCAGCGCGTTATAGCCCTTGGCGCCTTCGCCGACGTCCTTGACGTCCGGTTCGCCGCCCGACCACCAGACGCCGTACATCTTGTCGCGCGGGTAACCGGTGGCCTGCGCTTCCTTCAGCGCCGTCGAGTTCATCACGCCCCACCCCCACAGCAGCACGTAGTCGGGCCGCTGCTGGCGGATCTGCAGCCATACGGATTTCTGCTCGACGCCGGGCGCCGTCACCGGCAGCTTCTGGAAGTCGAAGCCGTGCATCTTCGCGCGCTCTTCCAGCAACGGGATCGGTTCCTTGCCGAACGGCGAGTCGTGGTAGACGAGGGTGATCTTCTTGCCCTTGAGCTTGTCCAGCCCGCCGGCCTTGTTGCCGATGTGCTGGATCAGCACGTCGGCCGCCGTCCAGTACGTGCCCAGCAGCGGAAAGTTCCACTTGAACGCCATGCCGTCCGCCGATTCCGAGCGGCCGTAGCCGAAGGTCATCAGCGGGATCTTGTCCTGAGGCGCCTTCTCGGTCAGCGCGAACGTGATGCCGGTGGCCTGCGGGTCGATCAGCGACGCGCCGGTCGGCCCCTTGGCCTTGAGCCGCTCGTAGCACTCGACGCCGCGGTCGGTCGCGTAGCCGGTCTCGCATTCCTCATAAGTGGCCTTCACGCCGTTGATGCCGCCGTCGCGCGCGTTGATCAGCTTCAGGTAGTCCTGCTTGGCGTTGGCCCACGGCGTGCCGTTCGGTCCATAAGGCCCGGTGCGGTAGACCAGCAGCGGGAAGAATTGCTCCTTGGCCTGCGCCAGTGCATCGGCGGCCGGCGCCAGGCCCAGGCAGGCGCCGGCCAGCAGGGCCACGGCGGCCAGCGCACTGACGGATCGCGAGTGAGGTCGTCGGGTCACGGATGTCTCCTTTCGGTCTGGGGATCAGCGCCGCCGGTGGGGCGGCCGGTTGAGGAAAAAATCAATGTGCCAATCAATGCGGGAAGGGCCACATCCGCAGCTTCTCCTTGCCGATCGACCACAGCCGCGCGAGGCCGTGCGGTTCGACGATCAGGAAGAAGACGATCAGCGCGCCGAAGATCATGGCTTCCAGGTGCGCGGCCGTGGCCACCGACATCGACAGCCCGAACCACTGCGGCACCTGGCTCAGCAGGATCGGCAGGACCACGATGAACGCCGCGCCCAGGAAGCTCCCGAGGATCGAACCGAGCCCGCCGATGATGATCATGAACAGCAGGTTCAGCGACCGGTTGATGTCGAAGGCCAGCGGCTCCCACGAGCCCAGGTGCACGAACGCCCACAAGGCCCCCGCCACGCCGACGAAGAACGAGCTGAGCGCGAACGCGGACAGCTTCGCGTACATCGGCCGGATGCCGATGACCTCGGCGGCCACGTCCATGTCGCGGATCGCCATCCAGGACCGGCCCAGGTGTCCGCGCACGAGGTTCTTGGCCATCAGCGCGAACACCGCGACGAAGCCCAGGCACAGCAGGTATTTCTCGACCGGCGTATCGACCCGCCAGCCGAAGATTTCCAGCGTGGCCACGCTGACCGACCCCGACGTCGAATCATTGGTCAGCCACTTGATGCGCGAGAATGCCCAGTCGGCGAAGAACTGCGCGGCCAGTGTCGCCACGGCCAGATACAGGCCGCGGATGCGCAGGCTGGGGATGCCGAACAGCACGCCGACCACCATCGACACGCCGCCGGCCAGCAGGAACGCCAGGATCAGGTTGATGCCCGGGATCCGCACGACGAGGTTGTACGCGGCATAAGCGCCGACCGCCATGAAGGCCGCCGTGCCCA
>JAKPAM010000238.1 GCA_029779435.1 Pseudomonadota bacterium
CATGATGCGCAGAACCCGCGACTGATGCGCAGAACCCGCGAGTGAATCGGCCGCGCCCGGAGGACGCGCTGTGCGAGCGCGTCCGGGCGCATTCACGGGCTTTCAGGCCGGCTTGGCTGCCTTGACCCGGCGCACGGGCTTGGTGGCCTTGGTTGCCCGGGCCGGCTTGGCGCCTTTGTCTGCTTTGGCGGGCTTGGCCGCCTTCGTTGCTTTGGTCGCTTTTGTCGCCGACGCGCCGCCCGCGGCGGCGCGCGTCCCCCGCGCCGATCCGGCCTTCTGCGCGGCGATCCGCATGCGCAGCGCATTCAGCTTGATGAAGCCGCCGGCGTCGGCCTGGTTGTAGGCGCCGCCGTCTTCCTCGAACGTGACGATCTTCGCGTCGAACAGCGACTGATCGGACGAGCGGCCGGTGACGATGACGTTGCCCTTGAACAGCTTGAGCGTGACCTTGCCGCTGACGTTCTTCTGCGTATGGTCGATCAGCGTCTGCAGCGCGATCCGCTCGGGCGACCACCAGTAGCCGTTGTAGATCATGCTCGCGTAGCGCGGGATCATGTCGTCCTTCAGGTGCGCGACTTCGCGGTCCAGCGTGATCGACTCGATCGCGCGGTGCGCGCGCAGCAGGATCGTGCCGCCGGGCGTCTCGTAGCAGCCGCGCGACTTCATGCCGACGTAGCGGTTCTCGACGAGGTCGAGCCGGCCGACGCCATGCTTGCCGCCCAGGCGGTTCAGCTCGGCGAGCAGTTCGTGCGCCTTCATCTTCTGGCCGTTGATCGCGACCAGATCGCCGCCGGCGAATTCGAGTTCGACGTGCTCGGGTCGCGACGGCGCCTTCTCGGGCGAGACCGTCAGGCGCCACATGCCCTTCTCGGGCGGTTCGCGCGCCGGATCTTCGAGGATGCCGCCCTCGTACGAGATGTGCAGCAGGTTCGCGTCCATCGAGAACGGCGCCTCGCCCTTGCGCTTCTTGAAGTCGACCGGGATGCCGTGCTGGTCGGCATACGCGAGCAGCCGTTCGCGCGACGTCAGGTCCCACTCGCGCCATGGCGCGATGACCTTGACGTTCGGCATCAACGCATAAGCGCCCAGCTCGAACCGCACCTGATCGTTGCCCTTACCCGTGGCGCCGTGCGAGATCGCGTCGGCGTTTTCGAGTCGCGCGATCTCGACGAGCCGCTTGGCGATCAGCGGCCGCGCGATCGACGTGCCCAGCAGGTACTCGCCTTCATAGACCGTGTTGCAGCGGAACATCGGGAAGACGAAGTCGCGGACGAACTCCTCGCGCAGGTCGTCGATGTAGATGCTCTTGACGCCGGCGGCCTTGGCCTTGGCGCGGGCCGGCTCGAGTTCTTCGCCCTGGCCGATGTCGGCCGTGAACGTGACGACTTCGCACTGGTAGACGTCCTGCAGCCATTTGAGGATGACCGAGGTGTCCAGTCCGCCCGAATAGGCGAGCACGACTTTCTTGATGGAATCTTGGGTGGCCATGATGCGGTGGGTTCGTGGAGGGCGGCGGCCGGATGGGGCCGCCGGGCATCGATCGATCGGGCGCGTCCGGTCGTACCGCGACGTGCCTAAGCCCGCGATTGTAGCGCGCGCGACCGTGCATCCGACCGTGGTCGGAACCGCTTCGGAACGTCCACGGAGGTCTCCGCCGCGTGGACGCCTAGTCGAACAGCGGCAGCGGCGGCTGGCGATCGTCGTCGGGCGCTTCACGCGCACGGCGGCCGTGCGATTGCGCGGTGCCGGCCGCGGTCCGGGGCGCGGGACCGGTCGTGGCGCTCGCCGCGGTGCCTGTCCCGGCATTCGAGCCGTCGCTCGTCGCGGTGCCCGCTGGCACGAGGCTGCTCGCCCGTACGCCGAGCAGCCGGATCCGGCGTTCGGTCGGCAGCCGTGACAGGCATTCGAACGCCGCGCGGCGCACCCACACCGGATCGTCGCTGGCGTCGCGCAGGCCCTGGTCGCGCGTCGCCGCCTTGAAGTCGTCGTAGCGCACCTTTACGCCGATCGTGCGTGCGCGATAGCCTTTGCGGCGCACGTCGTCGGCCACCTGCCGGGCGAGCTGCGCGAGCAGCGCGGCGACCTGATGCCAATCGCGCCGGATGTGCAGGTCGGACGGGAACGTCGTCTCGCGGCTGATCGAACGCGTCGGGCTGCTGGTGGCGATCGGCCGATCATCGCGCCCGTGCGCGACCTGGTGCAGCCACAGACTGTAGTTGGGGCCGAAGTGCTGGCGCAACAGCGCCGGCTCGGCGCGCGCCAGCTCGCCGATCGTGCGGATCCCGATCGTGGCCAGCCGCTGGTCGGCCTTCGGCCCGATGCCGTTGATCTTGCGCGCCGGCAGCGGCCAGACGCGCTGCGCGAGTTCGTCGTATTCGAGGATCGCCAGGCCGTCGGGCTTGTCGAATTCCGACGTCATCTTGGCCAGCAGCTTGTTGGGCGCGATGCCGATCGAGCAGGTCAGGCCGCCGGTCGCATCGAACACGCGCGTCTTCAGCAGGCGGCCGATCGCCGCTCCGCGATCGACGTCGATGCCGGCGACATCGGTCAGGTCCAGATAGACCTCGTCGATGCCGCGATCCTCGATCTGGTCGGTGACCTCGCGCAGCGCCTCCTTGAACTGGCGCGACGCGCGCCGGTAGGCGTCGAAATCCACGGGCAGGAACACGCAATGCGGGCAGCGTTCGAGCGCCTGGCGCAGCGGCATCGCCGAGTGGATGCCGAAGGTGCGCGCTTCGTAGTTGGCGGTGCTGACGACACCGCGGCTGCGCGGATCGCCACGCCCGCCGATGACGACGGGCCGGCCGCGCAGTTCGGGCCGGCGCAGCAGCTCGACCGAGGCGAAGAACGCATCCATGTCCAGATGGGCGATCCGCCGTTCAGGGCCGCCGCCGTCCATGGCGTCAGGCGCTCAGGCCCGCAGGGCGGTCGCGGTGATCGTGTCCGCGCCGACCCGGTGCACGGGCAACGTCAGGTGGAATGTCGCGCCGTTGCCTTGTTCGCTGTCGACGCCGGCCAGCCCACCGTGCAGCTCGGCGACGCGCTTGACGATCGCCAGGCCCAGGCCCGAGCTGCCGCGCTGGTCGCGGTAGTGGCTGGCCTGGTAGAAGCGCTCGAACAGGTGCGGTTTGTCTTCATGCGAGACGCCCGGGCCGGTGTCGGAGACATCGATGCGGACGAACTCGCCCTGGCGCCGCACCCGCACGCCGATGCGACCGCCCGACGGCGTGACGCGCAACGCATTGTCCAGCAGGTTGGACAGCGCGCGTTCGATCAGCCCCGCATCGACGTTGGCGAGCGGCAGGCCGTCCGGGTAGTCGATCGACAGCGCGATGCCCAGGTCATGCGCGCGGGATTCGTAACGCTGCACGACGTCACCGGCCAGGTCGCCGATCGCGGTCGGCTCGGGCTGTGTCGAGAAATCGGGATTGTCGAGCTTGGCCAACTCGGCCAGCGCGTCGGTCAGCCGTTTCAGGTGCTGGGCGTTGAGCAGCGCCCGATCGATGAACTGCTGCTGCTGCTGCGGGCTCAACTGGTCGTGCTTGAGCCGCACGGTCTCGAGCAGTCCGATCAACGCGGTCAGCGGGGTGCGCAGGTCGTGCGACACGCTGGCCACCATCTCGCGTCGCTTGACGTCGGTCTC
>JAKPAM010000250.1 GCA_029779435.1 Pseudomonadota bacterium
CCGATGTCGACGAAGGCCGACTGCATGCCGGGCAGCACGCGCGAGACCTTGCCCAGGTAGACGTTGCCGACCAGTCCGCGGGTGGCCGCGCGTTCGATGTGCAGTTCCTGGACCGCGCCATGCCGCATGACGGCGATCCGGGTTTCGTGCGGGCTGTGGTTGACGAGGATGTCGTCGGTCATCGTGGCGGATGCCCGCGGCGCGGATCAACTCAAGGTCGTGAATCAGCGAATCCGTGATTCACGGTCCAAGCGCAGCAGCATGCGTGTCTCGTAAAGGGGTAATCCCATGATACCCGAGTAGCTTCCCTCGATTCGCCGCACGAACGCGGCCGCCGCACCCTGGATCCCATAAGCGCCGGCCTTGTCGAATGGCTCGCCGGTCGCGATGTATCGGTCGATGTCTGCCTTGTCCAGCCGGTCGAAGCGCACGCGCGACACGTTGATCGCCTGGCGCACGCGGGTGGCGCCGACGGCGATGGCCACGCTGGTCAGCACGCGGTGCGTGCGGCCCGACAGCAGCGTCAGGATCCGGCGCGCGTCGTCGGCGTCGGCGGGCTTGCCGAGGATGCGCCCGCCGATCGCCACGGTCGTGTCCGCCGCCAGGATCGGCGCGGGCGTCAGGCCGCGCGCCTGCAGGCGTTCGCGCGCGACCCGCAGCTTGGCCAGCGTCACGCGCGCGACGTAGTCGTTCGGTGATTCGTCCTGGCGCAGCGCTTCGAGCGCCTCGTCGTCCTCGCCCGGTCCGGCCAGCAGCAGTTCGTGCCGCACGCCGAGCTGGGTCAGCAGTTCGCGCCGCCGCGGGCTGCGCGAGGCCAGCCAGACGAACGGTGCGGTGATGCGAGTCGCTCCCGCCTCGCGCTGTGGCCCGTGGTCGGACAACGGCGAAGGAGGCGGGGAAGGGGGCGGGAAAGCGGGCGAAAAAGGGGGCGAAAAAGGGGGCGTCGTGCTGGCGGTCATGCGCGATGGTAGGGGTGGTTGGCCAGGATCGACCAGGCGCGGAACAGTTGCTCGATCAGCACGACCCGGACGAGCGGATGCGCGAGCGTCAGGCTCGACAGCCGGATCCGCTCGTCGGCCTGCGCCTTGAAGCCGGCGTCCAGCCCGTCCGGGCCGCCGATGACGATCGCCAGCGGGCGGGCGCTGTCACGCCAGCGGGCCAGCCGCTCGGACAGCGCATGCGTATCCAGATCGCGACCGTGCTCGTCCAGCGCGACGACAGTCGCGCCGGGCGGCAGCGCCTGCCGGATGCGGGCGGCCTCGCGCGTCATCCATGCGCCCGGTGAACCGGTGGCGCCGCGAGGCTCGGCTTTGATCGGCTTCCATTCGATCGTGAAATCGGCGGGAAAGCGTCCGTCGTAGTCGCTGACGGCCTGATCGACCCAGGCCGGCATCCGGGTGCCGACCGCGATGATCCGGATCAGCACGGCGGCGTGCCGAGGGTGATCAAGCGCCGGTTCGCGGTGCGCGGGCAGCCCGCGGTGCGCGCGGGGCACGTGGACGGGGCGTGCGGACCCGCGGCGGGTCGGCCTCGTCCTCGAGCGGGCGCGGTGCGGCCACGGCGGCCGGCTGCGCGCGCGATGCGGCGCCAAGCTTGACGCGGACGGGTTTGCCGCCCCACAGCTCCTCGAGGTTGTAGTAGGCGCGGATCGCCGGCTGCATCACGTGCACGACGATGTCGGCCAGGTCGAGCAGCACCCATTCGCCGGTTTCTTCGCCTTCGATCGACACGACGTCGCCGCCGGCGGCCTTGACCTTGTCGCGGACATGCGAGGCCAGCGCGCGCGTCTGGCGGTTGGAGGTGCCGCTGACCAGTACGACGCGATCGAACTGATCGGTCAGCGCTTCGGTGTTGAAGACCTGGATGTCCTGGCCCTTGACGTCTTCGATCGCGTCGATGACGAGGCGTTGCAGCTTGCGTAGTTCCATCGAATCCTTGGAAGTGGCGGGGCGCGTCAGCGCTGCCCCGGGCCGCGCCGATACAGGCCGGCCTGATCAATATAGTCGAGAACCGGACCCGGGACCAGTTCGCCCGGTCGTTCGCCGGCGGCCAATCGCCGACGCAGCACCGTGCCCGAAACCGGCAGCGCCGGCATCCGGAAGAACACGATCGAGCCGGATGGCGTATCGGGAAGCGTCTGCGCGCCGTGCCGCGCCAGCAGCGCTTCGACGGCCGGCGGAAAGCCGTGCAGCGAGACGCGTTCGCGCTGCGTGACGGCCAGGTGCGCGAAGGACAGCAACTGCTCGTAGCGGTCCCAGGTCGGCAGGTTGTGCAACTGGTCGCTGCCGAGCAGCCAGACCAGCGCGGGCTCGGAACCGAACTCGGCGCGCAGTTCGGCCAGCGTGTCGACCGTATAGGTGCTGCCGGGGCGGCGCGTTTCCCGGTCGTCGACGAGCAACCACGGACGATCGGCGGTCGCCAGCTCGGCCATCCGCAGCCGATCGGCGGCCGACGCACCGGCTGCCTCCTTCTGCCAGGATCGTCCGGTCGGTATCAGCCTGACTTCGTCGAGCGCCAACTCGGCACGCGCCCAGTCGGCCAGCGCCAGGTGCGCGACGTGGATCGGATCGAACGTGCCGCCGAACAGGCCGATCCGGCGCCGGCTACTGCGGGATGAGCTCGAACGCGGGTCCGGATTCGCCAGCGAAGGCGCTTCCGTCCGATTGCCGGTCCCGTCGGCGATGCCGCTCATCGCACGCGGCTCACGGGCTCGGAGCCCGTGAACGCATCGGACGTGGCAGGTTGGTTCACAGGATTCTCAGACCCAGTCGCGCGGGACGAGGAAGTGGCGGGTCAGCTCGGCCTCGGGGGTATCCGGCTCGGGGCGCCAGTCGTAGCGCCAGCGCACGATCGGCGGCATCGACATCAGGATCGATTCGGTCCGGCCCCCGGAATGCAGCCCGAAGTGCGTGCCGCGATCCCAGACGAGGTTGAACTCGACATAGCGGCCGCGCCGATAAGCCTGGAAGTCGCGCTCGCGCTCGCCATAGGGCAGCGTGCGCCGGCGCTCGACGATCGGCGCGTACGCGGGCAGGAACGCATCGCCGACGCTGCGCGTCATCGCGAAAGCCGTCGCGAAATCCGGCTCGCTGACGTCGTCGAAGAAGATGCCGCCGATGCCGCGCGCCTCATTGCGATGGCGCAGGAAGAAATACTCGTCGCACCAGCGCTTGTATCGCGAATACCGGTCGGCCCCGAACGGTGCCAGCGCGTCGCGGCAAACGGTGTGGAAATGCCGCGCGTCGTCGTCGAAACCGTAGTACGGCGTCAGGTCCATGCCGCCGCCGAACCACCAGACTGGCGTGGCGGCTTCGGCGATGAAGAAGCGCACGTTCATGTGCACGGTCGGCACGTACGGACTGCGCGGGTGCAGCACCATCGACACGCCCATCGCCTGCCACGGCAGGTTGGCCAGCTCGGGCCGCTTGGCGGTGGCCGACGGCGGCAGCTGCTGTCCGCGCACGTGCGAGAACCCGATGCCGGCGCGCTCGAAGACGTTGCCCTGTTCGAGCAGGCGGGTGATACCGCCACCGCCTTCGGGCCGCTCCCAGCGATCACGCAGGAAGCTCAGTCCGTCGAGCTGTTCGAGGCCGTCGACGATCCGCTGCTGCAGTCCGGTCAGATAGGTCCGGACCGCGCTCAGGTCCGATGGCGAGATCGGTGCGGCAGCGGTAGGAGAGGCCGATGAAGCGCAGGCCGATGAAGCAGCGGGCGACGGAGCGGCGGACGTGTTCATCAGCGCTTGCGGTTGATCGCGCGGTGACCGATGTCATGGCGCAGTTGCATGCCGGCGAAGCGGATCCCTTCGATCGCCTTGTAGGCACGGGCCTGGGCCATCTTGACCGAATCGCCGAGCGCCGTGACGCACATCACGCGGCCGCCGTTGGTCACCAGCTTGCCGTCGCGCTGCGTGGTGCCGGCATGGAAGACCAGGCAGTCGGTGGCGCCGGCGTTGCCGCCGTCGGGAATGCCTTCGATCGGGTCGCCCTTGCGAGGGTCGTCCGGATAGTTGTCGGCCGCCAGCACCACGCCCAGCGCGGTGCGGCGATCCCATTCGACGTCGACCGTGTCGAGCTTGCCGTCGACCGCCGCCTCGAGGACGGTGGCGAAATCGCTCTTGACCCGCGCCATGATCGGCTGGGTCTCGGGATCGCCCATCCGGCAGTTGAACTCGAGGACCTTGGGCGTGCCGTTCGCGTCGATCATCAGCCCCGCGTAAAGGAAGCCGGTGAAGACCGTGCCTTCGCGCGCCATGCCCTGCACGGTCGGCTGGATGACTTCGCGCAGCACCCGCGCGTGGATGGCCGGCGTGATGACCGGTGCCGGCGAATAAGCGCCCATGCCGCCGGTATTGGGGCCCTGGTCGCCGTCGCGCAGGCGCTTGTGGTCCTGGCTGGACGCCAGCGTCAGCACGTTGTGGCCGTCGACCATGACGATGAAGCTCGCTTCCTCGCCGTCGAGGAACTCTTCGATGACGACGCGTGCGCCGGCCTTGCCCATCGTGTTGCCGACGAGCATCGCATCGACCGCGGCATGCGCCTCGTCGAGCGTCTGCGCGACGACCACGCCCTTGCCGGCGGCCAGCCCATCGGCCTTGACGACGATCGGCGCGCCGCGCGAATCCAGGTACGCGTGCGCGGCGGCCGCGTCGGTGAACGTCTGGTATTCGGCGGTCGGGATGTTGTGGCGCGTCATGAACGCCTTGGCGAAATCCTTGGACGCCTCGAGCTGGGCCGCGGCCTTCGTCGGCCCGAAGATCTTCAGGCCCTTCTTGCGGAACAGATCGACGATGCCGGCCGCCAGCGGGCCTTCGGGACCGACGACGGTATAGGCGACTTCTTCCTTGCGCGCGAACTCGGCCAGCGTCTCGAGCGCGCTGATCGGCATGTTCTTCAGGCTCGGATCGCGTGCGGTGCCGCCATTGCCTGGCGCGACGAACACCGTCTGCACGCGAGGGGACTGACTCAATCGCCAGGCCAGCGCGTGCTCGCGTCCGCCTGAACCTACTACCAGGATTTTCATCGGATAAGCACCGGGTTAGGCGGGGAAGGTGGCGTTCGTGTACACGTGCTGCACGTCGTCCAGGTTCTCGAGCGCATCGAGCAGCTTCTGCATCCGGGTCGCGTCGTCGCCGCCGAGTTCGGTCTCGGTCGTCGGCTTCATCGTGATCTCGGCCACGTCGGCCTTCAGGCCCGCCGCTTCGAGCGCCGCCTTGACCGCGGCGAAGTCGCCCGGCGCGCAGGTGACCTCGATCCCGCCCTCGTCGTCGGTGGCGACGTCGTCGGCACCGGCATCGATCGCGACTTCCATCACCCGGTCCTCGGACGTGCCGGGCGCGAACAGGAACTGGCCGCAGTGCACGAACAGGAACGCCACCGAGCCGTCGGTGCCCAGGTTGCCGCCGTTCTTCGAGAACGCGTGCCGCACCTCGGCGACCGTCCGGATCCGGTTGTCGGTCATGCAGTCGACGATGACCGCCGCCCCGCCGATGCCGTAGCCTTCGTAGCGGATCTCGTCGTAGTTGACGCCCTCGAGCCCGCCCGCGCCCCGCGCGATCGCGCGCTGGACGGTGTCCTTCGGCATGTTGGCCTCGGACGCCTTGTCGACCGCCAGGCGAAGCCGCGGGTTGGTGTCGATGTCGCTGCCGCCGAGCTTGGCAGCGACGGTGATCTCCTTGATCACCCGCGTGAACAGCTTGCCGCGTTTCTCATCCTGGCGATTCTTGCGGTGCTGGATGTTGGCCCATTTCGAATGGCCGGCCATGTCGGACGATGCTCCTGGATGCGGAAAGTGCAGACGAGGGAGGAAGGAGTCGGCGCGGCCGGACGACGCACGCTGTGGCAACATAGCCGCAGCCCGCGGGTCGAAACCGTTTCATCGACGTTCCCCGACGTTTGCTGGACGTTGAGGAGCCGCGGATTTTAACATCCGCGCCCCTGTTGCTGACCATTGGCTCCTCGAATCGACACGGGCGCTCCGATTCGGTGCACGCCGCCATGACAGAACCCATGCAGATCGCCAAGACCGCCGAGAACTGGCTGTCGCTGCTGCCCGCGCTGACGAACCGGCACGGCCTGATCACCGGCGCGACCGGCACCGGCAAGACCGTGACGCTGCAGGTCATCGCGGAGCGTCTGTCGGCGATCGGCGTGCCGGTGTTCATGGCCGACGTCAAGGGCGACCTGACCGGCCTGGCCGCCGCCGGGTCGATGTCGCCCAAGTTCCAGGCGCGGCTCGACAAGCTGGGCATCCCGGCGCCCGCGCCGACGGCCTTCCCGGTCACGCTGTGGGACGTGTTCGGCGAGCAGGGTCATCCGTTGCGCGCCACCGTCTCGGACATGGGCCCGCTGCTGCTGTCGCGGATGCTGGGGCTGAACGAGACGCAGGAGGGCGTGCTGAACCTCGTGTTCAAGATCGCCGACGAGCGCGGCCTGCTGCTGCTGGATGCGAAGGACCTGCGCGCGATGCTGCAGTTCGTCGGTGAACATGCGCGCGAGTTCACGACCGAATACGGCAACGTGTCGGCCGCGTCGATCGGCGCGATCCAGCGGGCGATGCTCCGGCTGACCGAGCAGGGCGGCGACAAGTTCCTCGGCGAACCGATGCTGAACCTGGACGACCTGCTGCAGACCGACGGCTCCGGGCGCGGCGTCATCAACATCCTGGCCGCCGACAAGCTGATGAACGCGCCGCAGTTGTACGCGACGTTCCTGCTGTGGCTGCTGTCCGAGCTGTTCGAGCGGCTGCCCGAGGTCGGCGACCCGGACAAGCCCAAGCTCGTGTTCTTCTTCGACGAGGCGCACCTGCTGTTCACCGACGCGCCGAAGTCGCTGCTGCAGAAGGTCGAGCAGGTCGTGCGGCTGATCCGCTCGAAAGGGGTAGGCGTGTTCTTCGTCACCCAGAACCCGCTCGACGTCCCTGATACCGTCGTCGGCCAGTTGGGCAATCGCGTCCAGCATGCGCTGCGTGCGTTCACCGCTCGCGACCAGAAGGCGGTGCAGGCGGCCGCCGGCACGCTGCGCGCCAACCCGGCGTTCAGCGCCGCGCAGGCGATCACCGAGCTGGAGGTCGGCGAGGCGCTGGTCTCGATGCTCGACGAGAAGGGCCGCCCCAACATCGTCGAGCGCGCGTACGTGCTGCCGCCGGCCTCGCGGATCGGCCCGATCAGCGACGCCGAGCGCGTGGCTTTGCGCCAGTCGTCGATCGTCGCCGGCGTGTACGAGACGGTGCTCGATCGCGAGTCGGCATACGAGAAGCTCAAGGGGGCGCAGGGTGGCGCCGACGCACAGGCCGGCGGCGGTGCGCCGGGCCAGGGGGGTCAGGGGGGGGGCGCGGGCAATCCCGGCGCTCCCGGCGGCGGCGTGCAGCCGCAGGAGGCCGGCGGCGGATTCTTCGGCGACATCCTGGAAGGGCTCGGGGGCGTGCTGGGCGGCGGCGCGAGCCGGTCGCGGTCGCGCAAGAACGATTCGGTCGTGGACGCGCTGGCCAAGAGCGCCGCGCGCTCGATCGGCTCGTCGGTCGGCCGAGAGATCGTCCGGGGCGTGCTCGGTTCGATACTGGGCGGACGCAAGCGATGACCACGGGCCGAATCGTGGCGGCCTTGGGGGTCATGTCGGCGTTGGCGTCCGGTCCGGCTCGGGGGCAGGACATCTCGTTGGCCGAAGACCTGGCGACGGCCGATGCCTTCGCGCAGGTCTGCGCCGAACAATGGCCCGAGCGGCGCGAGCAGTTCGCGCGCATCGCGCAGGCGAGGCAGCGATGCGTGGCGGCCGGTCCGGCCGATCTCGAACGAGCGCTCGTGTCGTCCGCGTACCGGGACCGGCGCGCGTCGATCGTCGCCGAGATGCTCAGGATGCCGGACGAACAGATCCGTGCGTTCTGCGCGACGCTGGTCGATGCGGGCTGCTGACGGGGTCGGCGCGGATGTAGGATGATCGCCGGCCCGCGTCCCGCAACGGCGGCGAAGCGAGCAGAGGAGCATGACGATGGATCTGGGGATCGAAGGAAAGTGGGCGCTCGTGTGCGGCGCCAGCAAGGGGCTCGGCTATGGCTGCGCGCTGTCGCTCGCCCGCGAGGGCGTCAACGTCGTCATCAACGCGCGCAGCGAAGGGCCGTTGAACGAGGCTGCGGCGCGCATCGCCGGACAGACCGGCGTCAAGGTCGTGCCGGTCGCCTGCGACATCACCACGGAGGCCGGCCGGGCCGCGTCGCTGGCGGCCGCCCCGCAGATCGACATCCTGGTCAATAACGCGGGCGGGCCGCCGCCCGGAGATTTTCGCGAGTTCACGCGCGATGCCTGGATCAAGGCGATCGACGCCAACATGCTGACGCCGATCGAACTGATCAAGGCGACCGTCGACGGCATGATCGCCCGCCGGTTCGGACGCATCGTCAACATCACGTCCAGCGCGGTCAAGGCGCCGATCGACATCCTCGGCCTGTCCAACGGCGCGCGTTCCGGCTTGACGGGTTTCGTCGCCGGGATCGCGCGTAAGACCGTGGCGCACAACGTGACCATCAACAATCTGTTGCCGGGCATGTTCCTGACCGATCGGCTGCGCGGCACCATCGCGGCGCTGTCGCGCAGCGGGGGTGTTCCGGAGGCGCAGATCGAAGCGCAGCGCCGGGCGTCGATTCCCGCAGGCCGGTTCGGCGACGAGATCGAGTTCGGCCAGGCTTGCACCTACCTGTGCAGCGCGCAGGCGGGCTTCATCACCGGACAGAACCTGCTGATCGACGGCGGCACCTATCCGGGGACATTCTGAGCGCCGCAGACCGCACGCGGCGGGCCCGGGTCGAACGCGGCGGCGCGTCGAGCGGGAGCGCCGGCGGGGCTGAATCGGCCCGCGGATCCGGACGGACGCCCGAACAAGAACGTAACGTTCGCGCGACATCGTCGTGTGCAGGGGCCGGGTTAAGCTGTGCGGTTCGCCTGATTGGTGTCCTTCTGTGACTTATTGGGCGGCTTGGCCCGCGAGGCGGGAGTAGCTTGTGTGGTCATCGAGCCGTAATGGATCCGACCTTGTTCATTCGTCGTTCCGTCTTTGACGTTCATCGCCTGCTGCGTTGGTGGTGCGCCTGCCTGCTGGCATCGGCACTGGCCGGCTGCACGATCGCTCCGCTGAATACCACGCAGCAGGTCGCCGAACTGACGCGTCTGATCAAGGAGAACGACCTCGATGGCGCGGTCGCGTTGATCGAACGCTACTCCGGCGAGCTCGACGATCGGCGGGGGCTGAGCGTCGCCGTTCGCACCGGCAATTCCGAGGCCGTGCGCTTCTTCGCCAAGCGCGTCGGCGTCGATGCTTCGCTGGATCTGGACGACACGACCGCTTTGATCGATTCGATCACCCGCGCTCCGCCGTCGTCGCGGACCCATATCGCTCGCACGCTGCTGGACCTGGGGGCCGATCCCTACGTCGAAGACAAGTTCGGCCATTCGGCCGAGTCCTTGGCGGAGCGGCGCAACGAGCGCGAACTGCTGGAGATGATCGGTCGCCGCGAGAACAGTCCGCAGAGCGCGCCGCCGTCGCGCATGCTGTCCTGGCTGCCCGAGGGCAAGCGTGCGACCACGCTGCTGGCGTCGAACAGCCTGAGCGATGGCACGCCTCGCCGCGGGCGCGCGGGCGTCGCGCCCAAGGCCGGCTTGATCGAAGCGCCGACCGCGTCGGCTTTCCTGACGCAGGCGATCTGGCTGCCGGCCAATCCGAGCGGCAACGCCTCGCTGGCCGCTTTCCGCTTCCATGCCGACGGGCGGGGAGATCTGTTGCGCTATTCGGTGCGCGACAAGCGCAGCGAGCCCGTGCCGGACGCCCAGGTGGCATGGGAGTTCGAGGGCGGTCGCCTGCGCTTCTTCGTGCTGAGCGAGGCGTTCTCGGCGCTGTGCGAAAGCGAGACGGTCAGCAGCAAGCGCGTGGCGATCACTTGCACCGACTACTCGCGCGCCGTGCCGATGCAGAAGGTGGCGGGTGGGGAGGCCAGCTACGACAACGCGCGAGTGCTGCTCGAGCGTCCGCGGGCCGCACCGCCGCGGGTCGGCCTGCGCCAGACGGTGCGTTCGTCGAACGAGATCGTCGCCGGCATGGAACCCGGCTGCCGGCCCAAGGCCACGGCGCAACGCGTGGTCGGCGGCACGGTGCGCCAAGCGTCGCCGGCCGGCGACTGGTACGCGATCAACCTGGCATCGCGCGAGGTCTTCGCGCCGCTGAGCGGCATGGCATGCCGCCCGGCCGAAGCCGAGCGGGCAGCGTTGCAGTCCTGCCGTCGCGGCAGCAAGAGTGCGTGCCGCAGCGTGCCCGGCTGCCCGGCCGGACAGGTATCGGCGGTCGCTGCACTGCCGGGGCGCGCCGGTGTATGGGTCGGCTGTGATGCCGAACTGCGCCAGGCCCGCAGGAAAGCGCTCGAAGCGTGTCAGGCATCCGCCGGATGCGACTGCAATCTGATCGCGATCAGCGGGCAGAACATCAATATCGCGCGCCAGCCGGCCTGCGGCCGCTGAACGCGGCCGATGCACGGCGACGGCCTCAGGCGCCGGGCCGCTGGAATCCGTCGGCGCGATAGGTCAATACGAGCGTGTCCCGGTGGCCGGAAGGGGTGGCCGCACCCGAGGCGAGCGAGTCGTGCGATGCGGCGGGGTCGCCCGGGGGTGCCGGCTGGATCGGCGTCGCCTCGTGGATCATCCGTCGATCGTTCAGCAGCACGGCGCTCCAGGGCTGCGTCATCACGAACCGCATGCCGCGGGGCCCATCGGCTTCGAAGATCCGCGTCTCGCCGCCCTTGATGCCCTCGCGGGCGACCAGGATCACGGCCACGTAGTCGACGCCGTCGCGATGGGCGCCCTCGGGTGTCGGCCGTCCCATGCCGTCGCGCGTGTCGATCCGGAACTGATGCGCTTCGATCGACCAGGGGCGGACGCCGGGCCGGCCGGGTCCGGGATGATCCGCCCCCCTATGGCCCACTCCCGCATGGCTCGCCCCCGGCTGGCCGGCCTCCGGCTGACCGGCCCGCGAATCCGCTGCGAAGATCCGACCCAGGGATACCAGCAGGCGCGACCATGCCGGGTCGTCGACCAGCTCGGCAGCCATCGGTTCGAATAGTCGATCGATGCCGCCGTGCAGGGCGTTGTAGTCGGTCGATTGCCAGTGCGGCCGATGCGCCACCTGCACGAGCCCGGAGCCCGGTCCGACGCGACCCGGGTCGGCATGATCCGGTCTGTCGCGACCCGGTCCATCGCGACCCGGTCCATCGCGACCCGGTCCATCGCGACCCGATCCGTCGCGACCCGATTCCGAGGCATCCGTTCCGTCGACGTCCTGCACGAAACAGCTATGCCTGCGGCTCCGATAGCGGCCGCCATCCCTCAGGTAGCGATCGGGCGGCAGGTCGTTCCACGTATGCGCCCAGCGCTCGGTCGTCGCGGTGTCGAGGCCGGCCAGCGTGCGCAGCGCCGTAGCGGTCAGAAAGACGAATCCCTGGGCTGCCAGGGTCGCGCCGGGCGTGGTCGAGGCGAGCGACCACGGGCTGGCGTTGGCGTGCGTGCCGGGCGAAATCATCGATATCCTCGTGCGGGCCCGATCTTGGCGTCAACGGGCCCTGGTCCTGGATGTCTCGTCATACTATCCGCTTTGTCCCGTTCGCCAGACGACCGGTCCGTCGCATCCGCACGCCCGTTTTCGAACTCGTCACCGCCATGTGCACTTCCCGTTCCCGGTCCGCTGATGGCCGGCCCCAGGCCGTGCCGACCGTCCAGGTCGACAACGAGCACGTCCTCATCACCGAATGGCGTTTCGCTCCGGGCGCGCAGACCGGCCATCATCGCCACGCTTATGCTTACGCGGTCGTGCCGATGACCTCGGGTATGCTCCGGCTCGAAACGCCGCAGGGCGTCGTGGACAGCGTGCTGGTGGCGGGGCGTTCCTATGCGCGGCCGGCCGGCGTCGAGCACAACGTCATCAATGCCACCGATGGCGAGTTCGTCTTCATCGAGATCGAGCTGAAATCGACCGCATCGTCGTGACCGCCGCGCACGGTCGCCGTTGCCGTGCGCAGGGATCGATGCGTTTCCGTGGAATCGTTGCGGTCGCGCCCATGCGCGGCCAGGAGTGCCTTTCGATGTCTTACCCCCCTAACCCCCCTTATCCCGACACGCAGATGCGCGAATGGATGCAGTTCGCGCATGAACTGGCCGACCTGGCCCGGCCGATCGCCCGGCGGTATTTCCGGCAGCCGCTGGTCGTCGAGAACAAGGCCGACGCGAGTCCGGTGACGATGGCGGATCGGCAGATCGAGCAGGCGATGCGCGCGGCGATCGCCGCTCGGTTTGCCGATCACGCGGTGTTGGGCGAAGAGTTCGGCGAGCAGGGCGACAGCGCTTTGCGATGGGTACTCGATCCGATCGACGGCACGCGCAGCTTCATCTGCGGCGTGCCGCTGTTCGGCACGTTGATCGCGCTGCTCGATCGGGGGCGGCCGCTGCTGGGCATCATCGACATGCCGATGCTGGACGAGCGTTGGGCGGCCGGCCCGGGCAGTCCTGCGACCTGGAACGGGGCGGCCGTGCGCACCAGCCCGTGTGCGGATCTGTCGTCGGCCAAGCTGTTCAGCACGGCGCCGGATCTTTTCGCGGGGGAGGATGCGCGGCGCATCGCGCAGGTCGAGTCGGCGGTGGCCGTGCGCCGTTTCGGCGGCGATTGCTACCAGTACGGTCTGCTCGCCTCGGGGCAGATCGATCTGGTGATCGAAGCGGGCTTGCAGCGGTACGACGTGATGGCGCTGGTGCCGATCATCGAATCGGCCGGCGGCCGCATCTGCGGATGGGACGGTGCGCCGCTATCGGAGCGTTTCGACGGCCGCGTGGTGGCCGCCGCGAATGAAACGCTGCTCGCGCAGACGCTGGCGCGCCTCGCTTGAGGCGCGACGCCGCCGCGACGGCGGTGTGCCCGGATCAGCCGCTACCAGCGGCGGGTCGAGAAGTGCTCGGCGAGAAAGTCGAGCAGCACGCGGACCTTGACCGACAGATGCTTGCGGGACGAATAGACCGCGAGCACATCCAGCTCGTAGCCGTCCAGTTCGGGCAATACCCGGACGAGCCGGCCGGCTTCGAGATGCGTACCGACGATGAAGTCCGGTTGGTAGGCGATGCCCTGATGGTCGAGTGCCGCGACCGCGCAGGTTTCGTCATCGTTGGCCAGGATGCGCGGCTTGATCGGGACTTCGATCTCGTCGGATCCGTTCAGCAGGCGCCAGGCGGCGGCGCCGGGGGCCTGCGTGGACGAGATCGTGTCATGCAGGTCGAGGTCGGAGAGAGTCGTCGGTGCGCCTTTGCGAGCCAGGTAGTCGGGCGATGCGACCAGATGCATCCTCGTGCTGCACAGCTTGCGCGAGATCAGCGAGGAATCCGGCGTCCGCGCGATGCGGATGCTCGCGTCATAACCTTCGTCGACCATATCGACCTTGCGGTCGGTGAGAAAGACCTCGAGCTTGACGTCCTGGTACCGCTCGAGAAAAGCACCCCAGACATCCGCCAGCACGCGCGTGCCGAATGCATGGGGGGCACTGACCTTGAGCAGACCGACCGGACGCATTGGATCGGAGCCGACCAGATTATCGGCTTCCGCCAGATCGGCGAGCAATTGCTTGCCGCGATCGAAATAGGCGCGGCCCGCGTCGGTCAATGAAAGCCGTCGCGTGGTTCTCTGCAGCAGGCGGACACCGAGACGCTGCTCCAGATCCAATAGAGAACGTGAAACGGCCGCCTTCGAGATTCGCAAGGATTCGCCAGCTCGGACGAAACTCCCGGCCTCGACTACTGCGACGAACGCTTCGATCTCTCGGAACCGGTCCATCTGCAGACTCCTTGCCTGATACCTATTTACGCAGCACGGGGCGAGCGAACGAAGACAGCCGGCTCGTCGTGCATTGATTGCGGGAGCTAGCTAAATTAGCACAAGTCATATTGACTGGAGCGAGCAGTACTCGGCCATTAGTATTGGCCAATTGGTCGATGATTGGTTTCCATATATGAACCAATTCGGAAATCGTTCGAAATACCGACACGGCATTCATAGTTAATCTCGGAAATATGCCGTTTCTATTAGCGACAAATGCAAAAACAGTTGTTCGCGGGGTGTCCATCGACGCGCCGAGACAGGGCTTCGGAGGCGGTGGAGGTGGGGGCCGCAGGCAGGCGCCGCTCCGCTGTTCCCATGCGGTGTTCTCCTGTCGGCGGGTGATGCCGGCCCGTTGCCCGGGCGGGCCGATCACTATCGTCTGGACATCCGGGAGCTGATATGGCATAGTCGAAAGCTTGGCCTTCGCTGCAAGCCGCCATTTCGGATCGAGACGCCCGCCAGGGCGCTCCGTCCCGGCCGGACTCCGCGCAGGTCGACTTTCCATCGCACTCTGGCCTCCTCGTGATCGCCGCCCGCCGTGTCCGTCGGGTGGCCAAGCGGTCGTCGACGCCTCGCTGGCGTGATGATCGCCTGTGGCGCGCGCTGCTTCCGACTGGAAGCCGGGCAAGCCGCGGATCCGCTCCGGTTAGCGTCGATGCCCGCGTTTCCAACGCATTTTCGACGCCTGATTTTCCGGTACCCGCTTTCGCGGCATCTGATCCTGCCTGTCGTCCGTCGTGCTGCATGGCGCCGGACGCTTGTCGATTGCCCGTCGTTCGGGCCGCCCATCATGCCTTGGGAGGCCGAGCGCCCGAATCATTACAGGCTTGCCATCGGATCGGCGAAAGCACGTGCCATCGCATGCGCGCCGTGCCGGACGGGAGCGGACGATCGATCGTCCGCTCCCGGGTGTCGACTGACCTGGAGTGTTGTTCGATGAGTGCTACTTTTTCCGACCTGGGCGTTGGCGAGCCCTTCCTGCAGACGCTTACCCGGCTCGGGTACGAGACCGCCACGCCGGTGCAGGTGCGGGCGCTGCCCGTCCTGCTGGCCGGTAATGACCTGATCGCCTGCGCGCCGACCGGCACGGGCAAGACCGCCGCGTTCCTGCTGCCGGCGCTGCAGCGCGTGGCCACCCAGCCGGGCGCGCGCGGCCGCGGCCCTCGCGTGCTGGTCCTCGCGCCCACGCGCGAACTGGCCGCGCAGGTCGCCAAGGCCGCGCAGGATCTGTCGCAAGGATTGCGGCAGGTCAGCACGGTCTGCGTGACCGGCGGCGAGTCCTACCAGCGCCAGAACCGTCAGCTCGCGGCCCCGCATGAACTGCTGGTCGCCACGCCGGGGCGTCTGATGGATCAACTGCGCAGCGGCCGGGTCAGCCTCGAGCGCGTCGACGTCCTGGTGCTGGACGAGGCCGACCGGATGCTGGACATGGGCTTCGCCGACGATGTGATGGAAATCGCCCGCCATCTGCCGAAGCAGCGCCAGACCGTCTGCTTCACGGCCACGCTGTCGCAAAGCGTGCGCGAGCTGGCCGACCGCCTGTTGCGCGATCCGCAATGGCTCGAGATCGAGCGCGCGGCTCGCGACGCGCAGCCGATCGACCAGCATGTGATCTACAGCGACGGGCTCGACCACAAGCTGCAGTTGCTCGACGCCTGCCTGGCCGATGAGGGGCTCGGCCAGGCGATCGTCTTCACGTCGACCAAGCGTGACGCCGAGCAACTGGCCGATCGCCTGCACAACGACGGCCACGCGGTCGGCGCGCTGCACGGCGACCTGACCCAGCGCGAGCGCGCGCGGGCGGTCAAGCATCTGCGCGCCGGCGAATGGCGGGTGCTGGTCGCCACCGACGTGGCCGCGCGCGGACTCGACATCAGCTCGATCACGCATGTGATCAATTTCGATCTGCCCCGCCACGCCGAGGACTATGTCCATCGCGTCGGCCGGACCGGCCGCGCCGGTGCGTCGGGTCAGGCCTTGTCCTTCGTCGGCCGGCAGGACGTGTTCGCCGTGCGCCGGATCGAGCAATTCATCGGGCAGCCGATCCAGGTCAGCAAGATCGATGGGTTGGAAGCCCGCTTCCAGCCGGGCGCGCGTCCGGCTGGCCGGCCAGGCGCCCCGCGTCGCCGGAACCACCACGATGCCCGTGGACACGAGGGCCGCGCGCATCACGACGCCCGCCGGCACGACGGCCGGGGAGGATATGGCGGGAAGGCCGGTGCAAAAGCGGGCGGACCGGCGCACGACGGCCGTGGGCACGATCATCGCGGACAGGGCGGGCATCATGGGTACGAAGCCCGTGGATCGCACGACGCTCGCGGCCCCGAAGGACGGCGGCCCGGTGAAGGGCGGGGGTTTGACGGTCCCGCGCGCGGACCGCGTCCGCATGCCCAGGCGCCGCACGGCGCACGGCCGGGGCCTCGGTCCGGCACGCCGGCGGGCCGTCCCTCATGGCGCGACCGCCGCGACTGAGCGCGCTCGGCTCCCCTCTCTACCTCCGAAGCCAGCCGCGCCGCAGGCGTGGCGCCGGATGGCGGCCGGATCACGCAGGCGCTTACGCGCGGCCGGTCAATTCCCTGATGCCGGCCGGGGGCAGGTTGCGCAGCACGCGTTCGCGCCGGTGCCATTTGAAGTCGTGCGGCACGTCGAACGGCGCGCGCGGGTGATACGTGTACTGGACGAGCCGCCGCCTGCTGCCATGGTTCAGCACGCCCAGCAGCAGCTCGATCGTCGGCGCGATCACGTGGTCGGGCAGCGACCGGAACGGCAGCGACGAGACCAGTAGCGCGTCATCGGGCAGCGACGCGAAGAGTTCCGGCGCTTCGTGCGCGCAGCAGGCCAGGATCAGACTGTGCGGGAACAGGTGGCGCAGGCGACGGGCGGCGGTCGGGTCGGGTTCGACGATGGCCAGGCGCTCGGGCCGGCACCGTTGCGCGAGTTCACGGGTGATGGCACCCGTGCCCGCGCCGAGCTCGATGACGAAACCGGCCTGGTCGGCGCCCCGCGCCATGGCGCGGGCCAAGCCCTTCGATGAGGGCGCGACGGCACCGACCATTGCCGGGTTGCGAGCGAAGTGCCGAAGGAAATCGAGACAGGCCACAGTCGACGAAAGACCCGGCGCGAGACGGGGAAGCAGCGATTGTATCGGGGAATTCCATCGCCGTTCACCGCATCGACGGTCGGCGCGTGTCGACCGCGCCGGTAGCCCCGGTCGGCCCGGAACGGGCCGACCCAGTCCGATCTCGCCCTGCAGGGCCGTGCTCGCGCTTCGGCCCGTGGTCGGCAGACGCTCGTCAGAGCAGCACTTTCAGGTCGCGCAGCCGTTGGATGTCGGCGTCGGCATAGCCGGCGTCGCGCAGGATCTCGGCGCCGTGTTCGCCGATCGCCGGCGCGGGACCGGGCGGAACCTTTCGTACGCCCTCGATGTTGATCGGGCTGCTGATCGTCATCGTCACGCCGTCATGGCCGGGCACCAGCGCCTCGACCGCGCGCATCTGCTCATCGTGCAACAGGTCGTCGAGCGTTCCGACGATGCCGAACGTGACGCCCGCCGCATCGAAGCGCTGGCGCCACTCGGCCAGATCGTGTTCGGCGAACAGGCGGTCGAAGATCTGCGTCAGCGCCGGCGCGTTTTCCATGCGCGCGGCCTGCGTCGCGAAGCGCGGGTCGTCGGCCAGTTCGGCGCAGCCGAGCGCTTTGAGCAGCGGCCGGAACTGCCGCGCCTCGTTGAGCAGTACCAGGTTCAGCCAGCGGCCGTCGCGGCAACGGTAGCCATTGGTCAGTGAATTGGCGACCAGTTCGCGCGGTGGACGCGGCGGAATCGTCGCGCCGTAGAGCCGGGCCTGCGCGAAGAAACTGTTGGCCCACAGTCCGTTGGCGAGCAGCGACGAGTCGACGTGGCCCCCGCGCCCGGTCGTCATGCGCCGGTACAGCGCCGTGACGATCGCGCCATACAGCGCGATGCCGCTCGGATGGTCGCCGAAACCGGCCGCCGAGCGCGCCGGCGGGGTGCGGTGGTCGGCGCGCATCAAATCCATCAGCCCGGACCGTGCCCAATAAGCGGTCGAATCGAATCCGGTCTTGTCGGCTTCGGGCCCCGTCTCGCCATAAGCGGTGAATGACGCGTAGATCATCCGCGGGTTCAGCGGGCCGAGCGTCTCATAGCCGATGTTGAGCCGGCCGCGCGCGGGCAGCGGCAGGTTGGTGATGAAGACGTCCGCCTGCTCGACCAGCCTGTACAGGACCGCCTGCGCGTCGGGCGACTTCAGGTCCAGCGCGATGCTGCGCTTGTTGCGCGAATCCAGGTCCCACGCGAAGTTGCGGTCGATCGCGGGCAGGCCCGGCATCCGGTACAGCTCGCGGTAAGCGTCGCCCTCGAGCGGTTCGACCTTGATCACGTCGGCGCCGAAATCCGACAGCACGGTGGCCGCGCACGGCGCGGCGATGAAGCTGGCGCAATCGATGACTTTCAGGCCGGCGAAAGGCAGGTCATTGTGGCGATCATCGTGCATGGCTGGCCTCGGTGGCGGGGCGGTCGAACGGCATCGGGCGGGCTCGCATCGAGTCTCCTCATTAGGTCGGTCGTCATCGTACCCAACATGCGGGCGTGCGCCAAAAGCGCGTCGGTCGTATTGCACAATGAACCCGAAGACGGGCACGGCGGCCGATGCGGCGGCGCGTTGTACCATGCAGCGGCGGCGTGACGTGTCGTCGCCTCAAACAGACAGACCCTCCGGCCGCCGGTGGGCGACATCAGGAGACAGATCCATGCAGCAGCGTTCGATCCGCTTCGGCCAGGCTAGCGCGGCGACCGCCTTACCTGTCGCGCCCGCGAGTGCGGTGCGGCCCTTGTCCGCGGCATCGCGGCGCTGGGCGACATGGGCCGGCGGCGCGCTGGTGGCGGTGGCGATGTGGATGGCCGGCACCGCGCCGGCCGGTGCGCAGGCTTACCCGTCGCGCCCGGTCAAGCTGATCGCGCCTTATGCGGCCGGCGGGCCGACCGATGCGATGGCGCGCCTGCTCGCCGTCGAGATGGCCAAATCGCTCGGCCAGCCGGTCGTCGTCGAGAACCGCCCCGGGGCGTCGGGGGCGATCGGCGCCGACGTCGTCGCCAAGTCGCCGCCCGACGGGTATACGGTGTGCTTCTGCACGACCGGCCCGACGGTGTTGATGCCTTTGCTCGAGCCCAAGCTGCCTTATGCGCTGCGCGATCTCGCGCCGGTCGGTCTCGTCCATCGCGTCGAGCTGTCGATCCTGCTCGGCCCCAAGCAGGCGGCCAAGAACATCGCCGAGTTGATCGCTTATGCCAAGGCCAACCCGGGCAAGGTGTCGTTCGCTTCGCCCGGCGCGGGCAGCCCCAACCACATGGCGGGCGAGCTGCTGAAGACGATGGGCGGCGTCGACATCATGCACATCCCGTACAAGGGCGAGCAGCCGGCGATGATCGACTTGATCGGGGGGCAGGCCGACATGATGGTCGGATCGATCTTCATCGGCGAACCGCAGGTCAAGGCCGGCAAGCTGCGGATGATCGCGGTCACGGGGCCCACGCGTGCGCCGCGCTATCCGGAGGTGCCGACGGTGGCCGACACGATCAGCGGCTACGAGGCCACGTCGCACGTCGGCCTGCACGTGCCGGCCGGGACGCCCGCCGACATCATCGAAAAGCTGAACGTCGCGATGAAGGCCGCCGTCGCGCAGCCGAACGTGACCGAGAAGATGCTGTCCGACGGCATCACGCCGCTGGCCACCGGCGTGCAGGAGTACGAAGCGTATCTGCAACGCGAGATCGAGAAGTGGAAGCGCGTGATCAAGCAGAACGGAATCAAGCTCGACTGACCGCGGGGGCGCTTATGGCGGCCATGGCCGGCCGGAATGGCGCTTCACATGCCTTGGGAGAACAGCGATGAGGGAATTGAAGGGCAAGGTCGCCTGGGTGACGGGCGCCGGATCGGGAATCGGCGAGGCTGCGGCTCGCGCGTTGGCCGGTGCCGGGATGCGCGTCGTCCTGTCGGGGCGCCGCCAGGCGGCGCTGGACGAGGTGGCGGCAGCGATCCGTGATGCCGGCGGACAGGCGCGCGTCGCGCCGCTCGACGTCAGCGATGCCCAGGCGGTCACCGACGTGGTCGCCGGGATCGAGGCGCAGGAGCAGCGGCTCGACGTCGTCGTCAACAGCGCCGGCCTGAACGTCCCCCGGCGCAACTGGAAGCACCTGGCGCGGCCCGACTGGGACCAGGTCGTGCGGATCGACCTGGATGGCGTGTTCTATTGCTGCCACGCGGTGCTGCCGATCATGCGCCGCCAGCGCGACGGCCTGATCATCAACATCTCTTCGGTGGCGGGCAAGCGGGTCAGCACGTTGACCGGGCCGGCGTACAGCGCGGCGAAGTTCGGGGTCAATGCGATGACCGAGAGCCTGAACATCGAGGAGTGCATCCACGGCATCCGCGCGACTTCGGTGTGCCCGGGCGAAGTGGCCACGCCGATCCTCGACAAGCGCCCCGTCCCGGTCAGCGCCGAGGACCGGGCGAAGATGGTGCAGCCCGATGATTGCGGCGAGCTGGTGCTGTTCCTCGCGCGGCTGCCCGCGCACGTGTGCATCAATGACCTGACGATCAGTCCGACGTGGAACCGGAGCCATGTCTCGCAGGCGCAAGCCATCAACTGAGAATCGAGAAAGACGCATGACGGATTCGACAAGACCCGACGCCGACCCGGCCCTCGCGATCGAGGGGATCGACGTGCCGCGCGTGTCGGCCTGGATCGCCGACCACACGACGGTGACGCTGCCTCTGCAGTTCAAGCTGATCGCCGGCGGACGCTCGAACATGACGTTCGTGGTGACCGATGCTACCGGGCGGCGTTTCGTGCTGCGCCGTCCGCCGCTGGGCAAGCTGCTGCCCAGCGCGCACGACGTTGCCCGCGAGTTCCGGATCATGGCCGCGCTGGCCGACACCGACGTGCCGGTGCCGGCCGTGGTCGGCCTGTGCCAGGATCCGACGGTCAACGAGCGTGATTTCTACGTCATGCATCATCTCGACGGCATCGTCGTGCGCGATATCGATATCGGACGCACGGTGTCCGAAGCGGCGCGCGAGCGGATGAGCCGGTCGCTGGTCGATACGCTGTGCAAGCTGCACCGCGTCGACATCGACGCCGTGGGCCTGGGCAACCTGGCCAAGCGGGACGGCTACATCGAGCGCCAGCTCAAGCGCTGGTCCGGCCAGTGGGAGCAGAGCAAGACGCGCGAGCTGCCGCTGATCGACAAGGTGCGCGACGCGCTGGCGCGCCTGATGCCGGCGCCTTCCCGGCCGACGATCGCGCACGGCGATTACCGCCTGTCCAACTGCATGATGGACCCGGACGGCCCGGTCGCCGGCGTGCTCGACTGGGAACTGTGCACGCTGGGCGAGCCGATGGCCGACCTCGGCTGGCTGCTCGGCTACTGGCACGATCCGGCCGATTCCGACGAGAATGGCGACTCGGCGACCACCGGCCTGCCGGGGTTCCTGACGCAGGAGCAGATGGCCGGGCTTTATGCCGACCAGATGGGCGTCGAACTGGCCACCGTCGACTACTACCGCGCGTTCGCGCAATGGCGGCTGGCCTGCATCGGCGAGGGCGTCTATGCGCGCTACCTGGCCGGGCAGCAGGGCGCGCAGGACGAGGAGATCGACCTCAACCACTATCGCGACCACATTCCGCTGCGTGTCGAACGCGCGGCGCGGCTGCTGAAGCTGTCGGCGAACTAGCGTTGACAGTCCCCAGGTCCGACCGTGGCGTGAACGGATCCTGATCGCCGGCGGCTGCCGGCGCTTCCCCGGCCGGTTCCTCAGTCGATCTTCGCGCCCGATTCGGCGACGACCTTCTTCCACTTCGCGGTTTCGGCCGCGATGAACTTGCCCAGGTCCTCGGGCGTGCCGCCGACCGGCTCGCCGCCGATCTGCTTGATGCGCTCGATGATCTCGGGCTTCTTCAGGATCTTGTCGATCTCGCTCGACATCCGGTTGATGATCGGTGCCGGCGTGTTCTTCGGCGCGACGACGACGAACCATGATTCGGCCGAATAGCCGGGCAGCACGCTGGCGATCGGTGGCACGTTGGGCAGTTGCGGGCTGGGCTTTTCCGATGTGACACCGAGCGCGATCACTTTACCGCTCTTGATCAGCGGCATCGCCGACGGCAGGTTGTCGATCGACATCTCGATCTGGCCGGCCATCAGATCGGCGAGCATCGGGTTGCTGCCGCGATAGGGGATGTGCGTGGCGAAGATGCCCGCGCGCGTCTTGAACAGTTCGGTCGACAGTTGGCCGGTGCTGCCGTTGCCGGGCGAACCGTACGACATCTGGCCGGGCTTGGACTTGGCCAGCGCGATCAGTTCTTCGATGCTGCGCGCCTTGACGCCCGGGTTGATCATCAGCACGTTGGGCACGCGGATCACGAACGACACCGGCACCAGGTCCTTGGCCGTGTCATAAGGCATCTTCGAGTACAGGAACTGGTTGATCGCCTGCGTGCCCGGCGTGCCCATCAGGAAGGTGTAGCCGTCCGGGTTCGCATTGGCGACCTCGGTAGCGGCCACGTTGCCGCCGGCACCCGCCTTGTTCTCGACGATGAAGCTCTGCTTGAACACCCCCGACAACTGCTCGGCCACCAGCCGTGCCGAGATGTCGGTCGTGCCGCCCGGCGCGAAGGGCACGACGATCCTGACCGGCTTGGCCGGCCATTCGGCCTGCGCGAACGCCGGTGTCGCCGACAGGGCGCCCAGGCTGCCGGCGCCCGCCAGCATCGCGGCACCCGCCGCTTTCAGCCATCCGCGGCGTCGATCATGGGTCGTGTGGGTCATGGTGATTCCTTCTCGCTTCTCGTTGGGAGGGCCGGCGATCGGAGGTCGCCGGACGGGGCAAGCGGCCGGCGGCCCGCGGGTGGCGCGACGTCGGTGAAGTCCGCATGGTAATCAACGATCGGCACTTCAGGAGCCCGCATGCGGGATATGCCTAAGTTCCCGATGTGTCAGGTCCGCGACGATGCTGTCCGTCCCAGCGCGGCATGTCCGGCATCTCGATGCCCAGGCAGTCCAGCGCGCGCCCCAGCGACTGGTCGACGATGTCGGCCACGCTCTGCGGGTGCGTATAGAACGCCGGCACCGGCGGATGGATGATGCCGCCCATCTCGGTCACGGTCAGCATGTTGCGCAGGTGGCCGGCGTGCAACGGGGCTTCGCGCACCATCAGCACCAGGCGCCGCCGTTCCTTGAGCACGACGTCGGCCGCCCGCGTCAGCAGTGTCGTCGTCACGCCGGTGGCGATCTCCGCCAGCGTGCGTACCGAGCACGGCGCAATCAGCATCCCCATCGTCTTGAACGATCCGCTGGCGATCGCCGCGCCGACGTCGGAAATCGGATGGACGACATCGGCCAGCGCGTGCAGCTGTTCGCGGCTCAGGTCGGTCTCGTAGTCGCGCGTCATCTCGCCGGCGCGGGAGACCACCAGATGGCTCTCGATGCCCAGTTCGCGCAGCACCTGCAGCGCGCGGATACCGTAGATGACGCCCGTGGCGCCGGTGATGCCGACGATGAGGCGGCGAGGGGATGAAGCGGCGCTGTTCATGCCGGCAGCCCTGCCGACGGGGCGCGCGCTCGCGATCCGGAATCGATGGGAAAAAACGGTGTCCGCACGACGTGCTCCTGGGAGGAACGGGTTATCGGGCACCGACGACCTCCTGGCCGCCGCGCGTGCGTGCCGCGCCTGCCCGTCACGCGCGGATCGTACCGCAGCGTCCGCCGCAGCGGTCATCCCGGCCGGGGCAGGTCCTCCGCGCCGACGCCGCCCGCGTTGCGGCGGGGCGCGTGGCGCCTTCCATCGGCAGCGGACGACTGCCCGTTAAAAAGTGCCATGCCTGCGAGGCTCGTTTCGGCCACAGTGGCGTGTCTGCAAAGTTTGGCAGTCGGCTCCGACCACGGCATTGCGCCATGACTTCCTCCGATACCCCCCCTGACACCGATGCCGCCGCGATTGGCCGCCAGTTGGCCGCGCTGCTGGTCGCCGGCCTGGCCGCGGGGGAGCCCATCGGCGGCGCGATGATCGGCGAAGCCCAGCGATTGAGTCGCCAGGACGACCCGCGTACGGCCGCGGGCTTCTACGAGCACATCGCGCGCTGCCTCCGGGCGGCGTGCCGGATCGTCGACGTCGATGCTTACCTGACGCTGATCGACGATGCGGGGCGCGACCAGGAAGGGTCCGACGCCGCGCAGACGGGGCGAGGGCTCGCCACCGGCGTCGTGCGCGTGCTCGCGGCCCGCGAGCGGATCGACGGTGGCCTGCATCGCGTCGCCCACTCGATGCTGTCGCACGACTCGGACGCGGTGCGCGACGCGTTCTTCGCGCAACTGGAACGGCTGCTGTGGGTCGCGGCGCGTTTTGCCGGGGCGAACGGGATCGATCCGATTTCCGTCGACGACCTGGCGGCCGGCGCTCCGGTGGCCGGCAATCCGGTGGCCGGCACCCCGGTGGCCGCCAGCCGGCCGAACGGCGACACGGCAGCGGCGCCGCCGGCAACGCGCCCGCCGACCGATCGCTATCACTAGTGTCGTG
>JAKPAM010000254.1 GCA_029779435.1 Pseudomonadota bacterium
GACAGCCAGACCGGTGTGCGACCGCGCCCCGACCACGTGACCCCCGTTGCCGGATCACGGAACTTCGGCGCGACCGTGGACGGCGCCTTCGCACTCTTGCGCGCGCCCTTTGCCGCTTTGACCGGTGCCTTGGCACGCGCAGTCCGCTTCGCAGCGGGCGCTGCCGTCAGATCCGACACTTCGACTCCGAGCCGCTTCATCAGCGCCCGGACGCGCTCGACGGCACGGGCCTTCTTCTGACCCTCGGCATTCTCGAGCGCCTTGGCCTGCGCCTGCAGGCGTGCAATCTGCTTCTGGATCCCGTCGTAGCTGAGCTTGGCCATGCCGACCTCTCGTTGAATAGTGAACGAGTGAGACATTAACAGAAAATCCCGCGCCGGAAATCGAGCGAAAATCGTCACCACGCATTTTCGAACCATCGGCACTCGGTTCGCGCGACCGATTTAGTCCAGTCGTACGGTCGATGCGGGCAATTCGCACGGTCGATGCGGGCATTTTCTGCCGCTGGCGCAGACGTTACGCGTCGTCGTTGCAGGGATTACGCGTTCTGGTTGCAGGGATTACGCGCTCCGGTTGCAGAGAATTCACGCTTTCGATGCGGGCATCGCACGGGGTCGTTGCCGGCATGACACGTGGTCGTTTCGTACATTTCGTCCATGCAATCTCCGACGGTGACACCGTCGGCCGACCCATAAATCAACCGGATGGCCGAGGATTATCCGGCCGGCTTATCCGTGAATCGGCCGATGCACGGCATCCGTCGTGGCAGATTCATCCGGCCGATGCACGGGTCGCGGCGCAGCCCGCAGGCCCGGACGCGTCTGCACGATCGAGCGGTCGACGTCGGTGCGGATGCAGTCGCGTCCGTCCGCCTTCGCCCGATAGAGCGCGGCGTCGGCACGCGCGAGAATGGCGTCGATCGACGGATCCGTCGCGCGGGCGGACGCGACGCCCATACTCACCGTGACATGACAGATCCCGCCGGGATCCATCGCCCCGCCGTCGGCCAGCCCGGCGCGCATGCCCTCGGCCCGGGCGCGTGCCGCCTCCGGGCCGGCGCCCGGCAGCAGCAGCAGGAACTCTTCGCCGCCGCTGCGTCCGAGGGTCTCCCCGGCCTGCAGACCGGAAGACATGCGCTGCGCGAGGCCGACCAGCACCGCGTCGCCGAC
>JAKPAM010000264.1 GCA_029779435.1 Pseudomonadota bacterium
CGCGGACGGTGAACCGCGGCGGCAGGTCAGGCAGGTGCAGCACCGCCCCGATCGCAGTAGCATCGCGGTTCTGACAATCGCGGCCCGCCTCTCCGGCTGGCACAACCCGGAGTCCGTCCGAATGAACCAGCACCCCGATAAGCCGGCCAGCCGGCGCTCGCTCGTCCGATCGATCCACTGGTTCACGCCCGCCATACTGGCGATCGGCGTCATCGCCGCCTGCGGTGGCGACGGACAGGGATTCACCTCGGCGCCAGAGGGCAGCTTCCTGCCGCCCGAACTGCCCTCCGGCTGGATCGACAACAAGGTCAAGTACGCGAACCGCGACATGGTCGCGGCCGCCAATCCGCTGGCGGTCGATGCCGGTGTCGCCGTGCTGGCCCGCGGCGGCACGGCGGTCGATGCCGCCATCGCCGTGCAGATGGTGCTCAATCTCGTCGAACCGCAATCATCGGGCGTGGGCGGCGGCGCTTTCATGGTGTATTTCGACAAGGCGACCGGCACGGTCACCACCTATGACGGTCGCGAAACCGCCCCGGCCGCAGCAACGGCCAATCAGTTCCTGACGGCATCGGGCGCACCCCAGTCGTTCCTCACCGCGGTCGATGGCGGCCTGTCGGTCGGCACGCCCGGTCTGGTGCGGATGCTCGAACTGGCCCACAAGAACCACGGCAGGCTGGCCTGGGCGTCGCTGTTCGACGAAGGCATCCGGCTGTCGGAGGCCGGCTTTGCGATCTCGCCACGGATGAACGCGCAGGTCGTCGGCTCGGCCGCCCGCCTGAAGGCGCAGGGCGAGCCGACCGCCAGCTACTTCCTGAAGCCCGACGGCACCGCCAAGGACGTCGGCACGCTGCAAAAGAACCCCGAGCTCGCCGATACCTTCCGCAAGCTGGCGGCGGGCGGCGCGAACGCCTTCTACACCGGCGAGATCGCGCAGTCGATCGTCGACAAGGTGCGCTCGCATCCGACGCAGCCTGGCCGGCTGAGCATGGCCGACATGGCAGGCTACCAGGCCAAGAATCGGCCGGCGGTCTGCGGCGACTACCGCGCGCTGAAGGTGTGCGGCATGGGACCGCCCTCGTCCGGCGGCATCACCGTGCTGCAGACCCTGGGCATTCTCGAGAACTTCAATGTGCGCAGCCTGAAGCCGAACACGGCAGACTCGGTGCACCTGATCTCCGAGGCCTACCGTCTCGCCTATGCCGACCGCGGCCTGTACATCGCCGACACCGACTTCGTGTCCGTGCCCACCGCCGGCCTGATCAACAAGGACTACCTGAAGGCGCGCGCGTCGATCATCAGGATGGACAAGTCGATGGGCACCCCGGTCGCCGGCGTGCCACCGGGCGCCCTGGCCCGGGGCGGCGATACCTCGCTGTCGCTGCCTTCGACCAGCCACATGTCGATCGTCGATTCGTTCGGCAATGTCGTCTCGATGACCACCACGATCGAGAACGGCTTCGGCAGCCTGCAGATGGTCCGTGGCTTCCTGCTGAACAACCAGCTCACCGACTTCTCGTTCGCGCCGACCGATGCGGCCGGCAAGCCGATCGCCAACGCGGTGGCTCCGGGCAAGCGGCCGCGCAGCTCGATGTCGCCGACCATCGTGCTGAACGCCGCGAATGAAGTCGAGGCGGTCATCGGCTCGCCGGGCGGCAGCAACATCATCCAGTACGTCGTGAAGTCGCTGGTCGGTGTCGTCGATTGGGACCTGAACATCCAGCAGGCGATCAACCTGCCCAACTTCGGCGCCCAGACCTCGGCCACCACCTCGCTCGAGCGGCTGACCACCATCACCGGCCTCGAGGCCGATCTGAAGGCCCGCGGCCACACCGTGGCGATCGTCGACATCAACAGCGGCCTGCACGGCATCGTGTTCAATGGCCGGCGTGCCAACGGCCAGGCCGGAGTGCTGGCACGCGACCCGAACGAAGGGACCTGGGCGGGCGGCGCCGATCCGCGGCGCGAGGGCGTCGCCAAGGGCAACAACTGACGACACCGTCGTCCACGCAGGGTGGGCAACCGGACGCTGCGCGCAGCGGCTCCGGTGTCCCGCCGGTGATCCTGCTGCTCGGCCCGACCGCCTCGGGCAAGAGCGCCGCGGCCATGGCCCTGGCGGCCGATCGCCCGATTGAAATCATCAGCGTCGACTCGGCCCTGGTCTATCGCGGCATGGACATCGGCACCGCGAAGCCGACACAGGCCGACCGGGCCGCCGTGCCGCATCACCTGATCGACATCATCGAGCCGACCGAAAGCTACTCGGCGGCCCGCTTCGCGGCCGATGCGCGCCGCCTGATCGACGAGATCCGTGCCCGCGGCCGACAGCCGCTGCTGGTCGGCGGAACCATGCTCTATGCCAAGGCGCTGATCGAAGGGCTGCACGATCTGCCGCTGGCCGATCCCGCCGTGCGCGCACGCCTCGAGGAGCAGGCATCGAGGGTTGGCTGGCCGGCGATGCACTCACGGCTGGGCGAACTCGATCCGGTCACTGCGGCGCGTCTCGAGCCGGGCGATGCGCAGCGCGTTCAGCGCGCGCTCGAGGTGATCGAAATCAGCGGCCGGCCGATGTCGGCGCTGCTGGCCGAGCCATCGCGCGCAAGTCCACCCGGGTTGCGCTTCGAGGTGATCGCGCTCGAACCGTCGGA
>JAKPAM010000265.1 GCA_029779435.1 Pseudomonadota bacterium
AACAGCATCGTGATCGGGATGACGGCGGCTGCGATCAACGCCGCGCGGAAATTGCCGAGCAGCACGAACAGTACGATGATGACCAGCACGGCGCCTTCGCCGAGGTTGCGGGCGACGGTCGATATCGTCGAATTGACCAGCACGGTGCGGTCCAGCACCGGCTCGATCAAGATGTCGGGCGGCAGCGACGGGCCGATCCGCTGGAGCCGTGCGCCGACCCCGGTCGAGACGGTGCGGCTGTTCTCGCCGATCCGCATCACCGCGGTCCCGGTCACAACCTCGCGGCCATCTTCCGATGCCGAGCCAAGCCGGATTCCCTGGCCGAGCCGCACGTCCGCCACCTGCCCGAGCAGGATCGGCGTGCCTTCGCGCGTCGCGATCACCGTATTGCGAAGCTGGGCGATGCTGCGGATGCGCGCGTCCGACCGGACCGCGAGACCCTCGCCGTTGCGATCGACCACGCCCCCGCCGATCGCGCTGTTGTTCGCCTCGAGCGCCGCGGCCAGGTCGCTCAGCGACAGCTTTAAGGCGGCGAGCTTCTGGACGTCGGGCACGACGAGGAATTCCTTGTCGTAACCGCCCAGTGAATCCACGCCGGCGACGCCGGCAACCGACTTGACCTGCGGGGCGACGATCCATTCCTGCACGCTGTGCAGATAGGTCGCCTTGTCGGCCTCGCTCACCAGCCGATCGCCCTCGGGCGTGATGTAGCTGCCGTCGGGCTGGATGCCGGGCTCGCCGGGCTTGTGCCGGTCGTGGCCGCGCTCCTGATAGTGGAGCGTCCACATGTAGATGTCGCCCAGGCCCGTCGCAATCGCCCCCATCTCGGGGGTGATGCCCTCGGGAAGCGAGTCCTTGGCGTCGACGAGCCGCTCGCCGACCTGCTGGCGCGCGAAATAGATGTCGGTCGCGTCGGAGAAGACGGCCGTGACCTGCGCGAACCCATTGCGGCTCAGCGAGCGCGTGCTTTCCAGTCCTTTGATGCCGGCCAGCGCAGTCTCGATCGGAAAGGTGACCTGCTTCTCGATCAGCTCGGGCGAGAGATTGGGTGCGCGAACATTGATCTGCACCTGATTGTTGGTAACATCGGGGACGGCGTCGATCGGGAGGTGCCGAAGCGACATCGCGCCGATGAGGGCCGCAATGACCGTCAGCACCAGGACGAGCCAGCGGCGCTCGACCGCGACGGTGACGATGCGATCGATCATGGCTCAGTCGTCGTCCCCGCCTGCGCCTTTGCCAAGTTCGGACTTGAGCGTGAAACTGTTGGCAGCAGCGACCTGTTCGCGGCCCGTGAGCCCGGAGGCCACCACGATCGTGTCGCCGGCCTGGGCACCGAGCGCCACTGCGGTCGCCCTGAACCCGTCCTGCGTCCGCACGAACACGACCGACTTGCCGTTCACCGTCTGGATCGCGGTCAGCGGTACGCGGATCGTGGGGTCGCCCGTGCCCGCAAGCTGGATCGCGGCCGTGACGGCTTCGCCGACCCGCCACTGGCCGGCGCGATTGTCGATGGCGGCAATCACCGGCACTTGGCGCGTCTGCGGATCGAGAGCAGGAGAGACGAAGGTGACGCGGGCTTGCCCGGCTCGCCCAGGTGCTGTCACCGTTACAGTCGCGCCGGGGCGCACGCGCCCGGCATCCGCTGGCGAGAGCGACAACGACAGGGAAACCGTCGAGAGATTGGCGACACGGATGAGTTCCGCGTCCGCCGCGACGGTCTGTCCGAGCACCGCGGTCCTGCTGATGACCTGACCAGAAAGTGGGGAGACGATGCCCACGCGGTTGAGCGATCCGCCGGCACCGCCGGTCGCGGCGAGCTGCTGGCGGGCGAGCCGCAGCGCGATGCTCGCCTCGGCCGCGGCGGTGCGTGCCGCGATCAGATCCTGTTCGGGCGACACGCGCTCGGCAAACAGCCGCTGCTCGCGCGCATAGTTGGATTGCGCCAGTGCGAGCCGTGCCCGCGCTGCTTCAACCTCACCCTTGAGCGAGGCCGCCTCGCGGCTCTCGATCACCGCCAGCGTTTCGCCGCGCCGAACGGGCTGGCCGAGATTGCGGTTGAGCGCCACGACGCGCCCGGCGATCGATGCCGATACGACCTGCGTGCCCTCGGGGCTGCCCTCGACGGTGGCGGGAAGCTCGATCGCGCCGCCATTGGCACCAACCGTCGGGCGCACGATCTCGATACCGGCCGTCCTGATC
>JAKPAM010000006.1 GCA_029779435.1 Pseudomonadota bacterium
GGCGGCAAGCACAACGACCTGGAGAATGTCGGCTACACCGCCCGCCATCACACCTTCTTCGAAATGCTCGGCAATTTCTCCTTCGGCGATTATTTCAAGCGCGACGCGATCCGCTACGCCTGGGAACTGCTGGTCGATGTCTATCGCCTGCCAGCCGACCGCCTGTGGGTGACGGTCTATGCCGAGGATGACGAAGCCTACGATTTATGGACGCGCGACGTCGGCGTGCCGTCCGAGCGGGTGGTGCGCATCGGCGACAACAAAGGCGCGCGCTACGCCTCGGACAATTTCTGGATGATGGGCGACACCGGCCCCTGCGGACCGTGCACAGAAATTTTCTACGATCACGGCGAGGAGATTCCCGGCGGACCGCCGGGTTCGCCCGACGAGGACGGCGACCGCTATATCGAAATCTGGAATCTGGTGTTCATGCAGTTCAATCGCGACGAAGCCGGCGTCATGCACCCGCTGCCGAAACCGTCGGTCGATACCGGCATGGGACTCGAACGCACGGCGGCGGTCCTGCAGCACGTGCATAGCAATTACGAGATCGACCTCTTCCAACGCCTGATCGCCGCCGCGGCGCGCGAAACGGCGACGACGCAGCTCGACAGTCCGTCGCTGCGCGTCCTCGCCGATCACATCCGCGCCTGCGCCTTCCTGGTGGCCGACGGCGTCATTCCGGGCAACGAGGGACGCGGTTACGTCCTGCGGCGTATCATCCGCCGGGCGATCCGCCACGGTTATAAACTCGGCGCGCGCAGCGCCTTTTTCCACCGTCTGCTGCCTGATCTGATCGCGGAAATGGGCCGGGCGTACCCGGAGCTGGCGCAAGGGCAGGCGCGGATCAGCGAGGTACTGCGTCAGGAGGAGACGCGCTTTTTCGAGACCATCGAGCACGGCATGGAAATTCTCGAAAGCGAGCTGCAAAAAATCCAGCCGGCAGGCATCGCGGAAACGCAATTCGGTACGCCTGCCGTCCAGCATGTTCCACCGGTCTTCGATGGCGAAACCGCCTTCAAACTGCACGACACCTTCGGCTTCCCGCTCGACCTGACCGCCGACGTCTGCCGCGAGCGCGGCGTCAGCGTCGATGTCGCCGCGTTCGACACGGCGATGGCTCGCCAGAAGGAGCAGGCGCGCGCCGCCGGCAAATTCCGGATGGCCGCCGCACTCGACTACCGCGGCCCCGGCAGCACTTTCCACGGCTACACGCATCTCGACTACAGCGGCAAGGTGCTGGCGCTCTATCGCGACGGCACGCCGGTCGACGCGCTGCAGGAAGGCGAACTGGGCGTCGTCGTGCTCGACGAGACGCCGTTTTATGCCGAATCCGGCGGTCAGGTCGGCGACCGCGGCCTGATCAACGGCGCGCAGGGAATTCTCGCCGTCGAAGATACGCAGAAAATTCAGGCCGCCGTTTTCGGGCATCACGGTGTCGTCCGTACCGGCACCTTGCGCGTCGGCGACGCGGTGCTTGCCAAGGTCGATCGTCAGGCACGCGCACGCACGATCCGCAATCACTCGGCGACGCACCTGCTGCACCATGCCCTGCGCGCAGTCCTCGGCGCGCACGTACAACAAAAAGGTTCGCTGGTCGACGCCGACAAGACGCGTTTCGACTTCGCGCACACCGCGCCATTGAGCGCCGATGAAATCCGCCGCGTCGAAATTCTGGTCAATAACCAGATCCTCGACAACGTCGCCGCCGAAGCGGCGGTAATGGCTCTCGACGACGCCCGGCGCAGCGGCGCGATGATGCTCTTCGGCGAAAAATACGGCGACGAAGTACGGGTGATGACCATTGGCGTTTCGAAAGAGCTGTGCGGCGGCGTGCATGTCCGCCGCAGTGGCGACATCGGCCTGTTCAAGATCGTCAGCGAGAGCGGCGTCGCCGCCGGCGTGCGGCGTATCGAAGCCGTGACCGGCGATCGCGCGCTGGCTTTTATCCAGCAGCAGCAGATCGCGCTCAGCGAAGCCGCTGCCGTGATCAAGGCGCCAGCGCTGGAAGTGCCGGCCAAACTGGCGCAGGTGCTTGACAACGTCCGCGCGCTGGAGAAGGAGCTGGGCCGCCTGAAAACGCGTCTGGCGTCGGCACAGGGTGACGATCTGCTGGCGCAGGCGGTCGACGTGCGCGGCGTCAAGGTCCTCGCTGCGCGCATGGACGGCGCCGACGTCGGCACCTTGCGCGAAACGATCGACAAACTGCGCGACAAGTTAAAAAGCGCCGTCGTGCTGCTTGCCGCGAGCAAAGATGACAAAGTGACGCTGATCGCCGGCGTGACGCCCGATCTGACCGGCCGCGTCAAGGCCGGCGAACTGGTGAACATGGTCGCCCAGCAGATCGGCGGCAAGGGCGGTGGTCGTGCGGACATGGCGCAAGCCGGCGGCAACGACCCGGCGCAGCTGCCGGCAGCGTTGGCGTCGGTCGTCGTCTGGGTCGAACAGCGGCTGTGAAGTCGGCCACTGCAGAAGGCGACCGGCTCGACGCGGCAGCGGCCAGCCGGGAAGAGCGACAGCAGTTCGGCAGCGACAACTACGCCGGCATCTGTCCGGAAGCCCTGCAGGCGCTGCTCGCCGCCAACGGCGGACACGCGCGCTCGTATGGCGACGACGAATGGACGCGCCGCGCCGCCGATCGCCTGCGCGACGTTTTCGAGACCGATTGCGACGTCTATTTCGTTTTCAACGGCACCGCCGCCAACTCGCTGGCGCTCGCTTCCCTCTGCCAGTCGTATCACAGCGTCGTCTGCCATACGCTGGCGCACGCAGAAACCGACGAATGCGGCGCGCCGGAGTTTTTCTCCAACGGCGCCAAGCTGCTGCCAGTCGCCGGCGACAACGGCAAACTGACGCCGGCAGCGATCGAAGAAGTCGTCACCCGACGCACCGACATCCACTATCCGAAAGCGAAAGTGGTGACGCTGACGCAAGCCAGCGAAGTGGGCACCGTCTATTCGCCGGACGAATTGCGCGCGATCAGCGCCACGGCACGGCAGTACGGCTTGCGCGTGCATATGGACGGCGCGCGCTTCGCCAACGCCGTCGCCAGCCTGCAATTGGCGCCAGCGGAATTGAGCTGGCGCGCCGGCGTCGATGTGCTCTGCTTCGGCGGCACGAAAATGGGCTTGCCGGTCGGCGAAGCGGTGATCTTTTTCGATCGTGAACTGGCGCAAGACTTCGCTTACCGTTGCAAGCAGGCTGGACAACTGGCCTCCAAAATGCGTTTTCTTGCCGCACCCTGGGTCGGCATTCTCGAAAACGGCCACTGGCGGCGGCACGCCGATCACGCCAACAACATGGCACGCTACCTGGCTTCGGAACTGGCACGCCGTACCGACTGGCCGCTGCTCTTCCCGGTGCAGGCCAACGCCGTTTTCGTGCAACTGCCGGCAGACATCGAAGCCGGCCTGCGCGCGCACGGCTGGCTGTTCTACACCTTCATCGGCGCCGGCGGAGCGCGTCTGATGTGCGGCTGGGACATGCGTCCGGCGACGATCGACCTGTTCCTGCGCGACGTGGACGCGCTGCTCGATCGCCGGCCATGACTGACATGCCAAACTGGCGGTTCTGTCCACAATGCGGCCAGCCGCTCGACGAAAAGCTGATCGACGCTATCGTGCGGCTCGGCTGCCGCGCCGGCTGCGGCTTCGTGCATTGGGACAATCCTGCCCCGGTCCTGGCCGCGCTGGTCGAATATCGCGGCCAGATCGTCCTCGCCCGCAACCGTGCCTGGGCCGCCGGCGCCTTTGGCCTGATCACCGGTTTTCTCGAACGCGACGAG
>JAKPAM010000009.1 GCA_029779435.1 Pseudomonadota bacterium
CTGGTCCGAGTGCTCCGAGACGCGGCCGTGGTCGGTGATCAGCTGCCACACCATCTCGTCGTCGAAGCGGAAGCGGCACATCAGCATGTTGCTCGAGGCCACTTTCAGGATCTGGCCGGGCGTCAGGGCACCGACGATGTCGGCGACCTGCTCGGAGATCCCCAGGCGGAACAGGGCCTGGGCGCGGTCGGTGCGGATCAGCGTCTGCGCGAGGATCAGGTACGAGAGGTTGGCCTCGCGAATCTCGGCCATCAGGCGGTCTTCGGTTTGCATTTTGTGTTTTCCGTCGGGACTCGGGTTGGGGTGTCGAGGTGCCCAGTCTCGGCGTGACGAAGTGCCGCTTGAATCGGAAGTCTTCCGTTCGCATCCTACGAAGCGCACCGACACGCGTAGGAACTCTTCCTACACGCCGCCGCGAATCCGCCGTTCGTCTGCCCGCCGCTGCCGAACCGCCCGGATCCTCAAGGCGTTCGCCCTGACCGCCGATAACCCCCACAACGGGCCAAACCCGCTGTCTGACGCGCCGAAGTGCAAAAAAGCCACGGAGCAACGGACCAATTCCCGTCCGGCAGGGGTGTCGGCGGAAAACGTGGCGGTGTTTCCGCCTTCAGACGAATCCGAGAAGGAGTTCGAACATGGCTGCAACGATCAATACCAACCTGATTTCGCTCAACGCTCAGCGCAATCTGTCCTCCACCAACAGCGCGCTGTCCACGGCGATCCAGCGCCTGTCGAGCGGTCTTCGCGTCAACAGCGCCAAGGACGACGCCGCCGGCCTGGCGATCGCCGAGCGCATGAGCGCCCAGGTGCGCGGCATGAACGTCGCGATCCGCAACGCCAACGACGGCATCTCGCTGGCCCAGACGGCCGACGGCGCGCTGTCGCAGGTGTCCGAGATGGCCCAGCGGATGCGCGAACTGGCCGTGCAGGGCATGAACGCCACCAACGGTACCGGTGACCTGGCCAACCTGGACACGGAATTCCAGCAACTGGCGCAGGAGATCACCCGCACGGTGGCGGGCACGACCTTCAACGGCACGGCGATCCTGGCCGGTGGCGCACCCGCCGCGGGCCTGGACTTCCAGGTCGGCGCCGGCATCACCGCCAACGACGTGATCACGGTCAAGCCGAACGACATGTCGAAGGACGCGGACCTGACCGCCGTGACCGGTGGCGACGTCAAGACGGCCGCGACCGCCAAGACGGCCGTCGGCAACCTCGACAAGCTGTTGGACAAGATCAACACCGAGCGCGCGATGTACGGTGCGACCCAGAACCGCCTGAGCGCCACGGTGTCGACGCTGCAGATCTCCGTTGAGAGCCAGTCGGCCGCTCGCAGCCGGATCATGGACGCGGACTTCGCGGCGGAGACGGCGAACCTGACCCGCGCGCAGGTTCTCCAGCAGGCGGGCTCGGCGATGCTTTCGCAGGCGAACTCGACGACGAGCAACGTCACGAGCCTGCTGCGCAACCTGTAAGCCGGGTCGCGTACCCGGGGCGGCGGGCGCCCTGCCCGCCGCTGGAACCCCGCGCACCGCCTGCCGGTGCAGCGGGGCATTTCCGCTCCTTTTCGACGCTTCGCGCATGACCCACGGGTCGTACGCTCGGTTCGTACTCGTCCAGGCACGATGCATCCGACTCGTGACCAGGCAGCCGATCCAGACAGCGGCGTCCGCGACGGGTTCGATTCGAATCGTCCGGACCAACGAAGGAGCTCTCCATGGCACAGATCATCAACACCAACCTGATTTCGCTGAACGCGCAGCGCAATCTGAGTTCGACGAACAACTCCCTGTCGCAAGCCGTGCAGCGACTGTCGAGCGGCCTGCGCGTGAACAGCGCGAAGGACGACGCCGCCGGCCTTGCGATCGCCGAGCGGATGAATGCGCAGGTCCGCGGCATGAACGTCGCGATCCGCAACGCCAATGACGGCATCTCGATGGCCCAGACCGCGGACGGCGCGCTCGGTCAGGTGTCGGACATCGCCCAGCGGATGCGCGAGCTCGCGGTCCAGGCGATGAACGCCACCAACGGCACCGGCGATCTGGCGAACCTCGACACCGAGTTCCAGCAGCTGGCCCAGGAGATCACCCGCACGATCGGCGGCACCCAGTTCAACGGCACCGCGATCCTCGCGGCCGGCGCCGGGGCGCTGAATTTCCAGGTCGGCGCGGGCACGACCACCAACGACCAGATCACCATCACGACGAACAACCTCGCGACCGACACGACCGTGACCGCGGTCACGGCGGGCGACGTGAAGACGGCCGCGGCGGCGAAGATCGCCGCGGACGACATCGACAAGCTGCTCGACAAGGTCAATACCGAGCGCGCGATGTACGGTGCCGCGCAGAACCGCCTGTCGGCGACGATCGCGACGCTCCAGGTGTCCGTCGAGAGCCAATCGGCCGCCCGCAGCCGGATCATGGACGCGGACTTCGCGGCGGAGACCGCGAATCTCACCCGAGCCCAGGTGCTGCAGCAGGCCGGTACCGCGATGCTCTCGCAGGCCAACCAGGTACCGAACGGTGTCCTGAAGCTCCTCCAGGGCTGACGCGCCCCCTCAAGCCGCCCCGTCCGACGGCCGATAACCAGATCAGCCGGCGGCGGGTGCGGTCCTCTTCGGATCCGGCCGGCCGGACGTCGGGAGTTCGCCCATGGCCACAGTCAGTTCCAGTACCTCCGCCGGCAGTTCGATCGATGTCCAGGGCATCGTCTCGCAGCTGATGCAGGTCGAGCAGAAGCCGCTGACGGCACTGCAGACGAAGATCAGCGGCGTCGACACGAAGGTGTCGTCGATCGGCAAGATCAAGAGCGCCTTGTCGACGCTCCAGACCGCCGCTCAGGGCCTCACCAGCCTCGACACGTGGCGCGCCGCCACCGCGACGAGTTCGGACGACAAGGTCGTCAGCGCCACCACGACACCGGGCGCCCCCACGGGCGCGTTCCCGATCCGGGTCGACCAGCTCGCCCGTCCTCAGACGGCGATGAGCGCACAGCTCGCCGGCCCCGACGCGGTGATCGGTGGCGGCACGCTGACGATCCAGCTCGGCAACTGGGACGACACCGGAAAGATCTTCACCCCGTCCGCGACCCAGCCGGCGACGCCCATCGTCATTCCGGCCAATGCGACGCTCGCGGACATCCGCACCGCCATCAACAGCGCCGCGCCCGGCATCGGCGCCACGCTGGTGAACGACGGCGGCAAGACCCGCCTGATGCTGCGCGGCTCGGCCGCCGGCGCCGACGGCGCATTCCAGATCACGGTCGCCGACGCGGACGGCAACAACGGTGATGCGACGGGACTGTCCCAGCTCAGCGTGGATCCGGCCGGGGGAGGCAACCTGCCCCTGACACAGACGGCGCTCGACGCGAAGTTCAACCTGGGCGGCGTGGACATGACGGCGGCGTCGAACACGATCGCCAACGTCGTGGACGGGCTGACGCTGAACCTCAAGCAGGTCAGCACGACGCCGACCAACATCGAGGTGTCCAACGACACGGAGTCGATGCGCAAGGCGCTCGACAAGTTCGTCACGGCGTACAACGACGCCATGTCGACCATCAGTGGCCTGACCAGCTACGACGCCACGAACAAGAAGGCCGCGACGCTGCAGGGCGATGCGAGCGTCCGCACGCTGCAGACGAGCCTGCACACGCTGATCACCCAGACGATCGGGACCGGCAAGATCGCCAGCCTGTCGGCTGCGGGCGTCGCGGTGCAGCGCGACGGCTCGCTGGCGGTCAACGGCGCGAAGTTCACCGCCGCGGCCGCCGATCCGGCCGCGCTCAAGACGCTGTTCAGCAACGTCGACGCGAACGTACCGGGCAACGTCGGCATCGCCAAGCGCATCGACACGTTCATCGGCAGGGCGCTCGGCGTCGACGGCAGCATCACCGGGGAACTCAACTCCCTGCAAAGCCGCAAGACCGGTCTGAACAAGCAGGTCGATCGGGTGAACGCGCAGCTCGATGCGACGCAGAAGCGCCTCATCAAGCTCTATTCCACGCTGGACGCGAACCTCACCAAGATGAGCACCGCGACCGCGTACATCGACAAGCTCACCAGCTCGACGGGCAACAACGGCTGATCGGCGCGCGCAGGCGGGAAAGTGCCGCTTTTCGGGCACTGACCCGGGGCGATGAACCTCAAGCGCGCCGCGGCGAGGACGATATCCAGAGTACACAGTCCGCCACTCCGGGATCGCACGATGTTCGCAGCCTACCGTACCCCCTCCGCCGCCTACCGCCACCTGGCGGTCGAGACCGCACTCACCGATGCCGACCCGCACCGGATGATCGAGATGCTCTACGACGGCGCGATGGAGTCGGTGGCCCGCGCCCGCACCGCACTGGCCAGCCGCGACATCCCGCGACGCGGGGCCGCCATCTCGAAGGCGATCCGCATCATCGACGAGGGTCTGAAGGCGTCGCTGGACGATCGTGGCGGCGAGATCACCCGCAATCTGCGGGACCTGTACGTCTACATGACCAAGCGCCTGCTCGAGGCCAATCTGCACGCCGACGACGAGGCGCTGCTGGAAGTCACCCGCCTGCTCGACACGCTGCGCTCGGCCTGGAAGGGAATCGCGCCGAAACGCTGATCGGCTCCGACCGACGCCCAGCTTCGATGGCTCTCTCCCCGACTTCCAGGCAGCACGACGTGGATTCGCCCCTGCTCGAACACTACCGCGCGCTCGAGGCGGCCAGCCAGCACATGCTGGCGGCCGCCCGACGAGAGCGCTGGGATGAAGTGGCCCGCATCGAACAGGCCAGCAAGGCGCTGATCGCCGATCTCAAGGACGCCGCGCGCCGGCATCCGATGAGCCGCGACGACCGGACCGAGAAGATGCGCATCCTGCATCGGATCGTCCTGGTCGATGCCGAGGTCCGGCATCTCGCCCAACCCTGGCTGGCCAGCCTCGATCGCGTGCTTTCGGGCCGACCGCCCGCCGCCTCGCGCCCGGACCACGGCGCGGGCCCGCTCCGCTGACCGCCTCGCCATGAGCATCCAGCAGCAGTTCACTCCGGAGACCGACCCCGAGCAGCTGCACCCGTTCCGGGTGGAGGGGAAGATCGCGATCCAGGCGCTGCTGCGCGACCTGATCACCCGGCGCGCGCTGATCGCGCTGTACGCGGCCGGCAACCTCCAGGAGTTCGTCGTGAGTCAGGTCCTGGCCTACGACGATCGTCATCTCGATCTCGACTTCGTCACCGACTCGGCGCGCCGGGCCTCGATCCTGCACGCGCCGAGAGTGATCGTGATCGGCAGCCTCGACACCATCAAGGTGCAGTTCGACGTGACCGACCTGGCGGCCGTGGACACGCCCAAGGGCCCGGTGCTGCGCTGCCCGCTTCCCGTCCGGCTGTTCCGGCTCCAGCGGCGCGACGCGTTCCGCGTCCGACCGCTCGTCAGCGATCCGATCTACTGCCACGTCCGGACCGGGCTGGATCGCGAACAGGCATTCCGGGTGCTCGATTTCTCTGCGCTGGGCGTGGCCTTCGCACTGCCCAAGGGACTGGCGCTGCCCAAGCCGCGCGACCTGCTGCGCCACAGCCGGCTGGAGTTCAGCGGCAGCAAACGGGTGATCCCGTGCGATCTGCTGGTGCGCAACGTCGCCGATGGCGCGACGGGCCAGGACGCCAGCCGGCGGATCGGCTGCGAGTTCCATCACCTGCCGCCCGAAGCGGCGCGCGAGGTGCAGATCGCGGTGATGGAGGTCGAGAAGAAGGCGCGCGCCGCGCGCGGGTGAGCGGCGCCATGCGGGCGCTCAGACGCTCATGTTCATGATGTCGGTGTAGGCCGAGACCAGGCGGTTGCGCACCGTGGTGGCCGACTGGAAGGCGATCTGGGCCTTCTGCATCGCCACCATCGTCTCCTCCAGCGTCACGCCCTCGGCGCCGGACTGGAAGGCGCGCTGCAGGCGGCCCGCGTCCTCCTGGGTCGCGCTGACGGACTTGAGCGCGGCGTCGAGCGACGCCGCGAAGCCCGGGCCGGCGCTCTTGCCGGCGCCCTGCACGGCCGCCTGACCGACGGCCTTGCCGGCCGCCCCGGCGGCCCCCAGGCCCGCAGCGCCGCCCGCCTGCGCGGCGCGCAGCGCCGACAGCAGCGGCAGATTCATCTTCACGTCCATGGCTGTGCTCCTGCACGGCAGATGCAGCCACTGTATCGGCCGGCCCGGCGTCGGGACTTCGAAATAGCGTCAAGCAGGCCCTCTAATTCGCGGTTTCCGGGGCTCAAGTCCTTCGAATAATCGCCGCCATGGACACCGCACTCCGCACCCTCGGTCCGACCGGCGAACCCGCGC
>JAKPAM010000012.1 GCA_029779435.1 Pseudomonadota bacterium
GCGATGGCGGCGGGCGATGCCGCGAATGTCCCGGACCGCGCGCAACTTGATCATCTCGTCCCGCACGCCGCGGATCAACCGCACCTCGCCGAGCCGCCGAGCTGGCGACGTCGTCATGAACAGCCCGGCATACCACGCGATCACGCACAGGATCAGCGCGGCCGCGAGCCACGGCCACCACGCGGAATAGGGCGTGGGGCCGATTACGTACCGCAGCAGATCCTCATCTGGCACGTGCGTAGACCCCCGTCATCGCCGTCAACGCAGGTTTGATGCCGGCGCTCCCGCCGATACGCGCATGTGGTACGCCGGACACCGTCAAGAACTCTGAAAGATGCTGGCGCCGTGCGTCTTCCGAGCGCTGGTAGGCCTCCGAGACGGCGCGGTCCAGTGCCGCCGGCGGCAGCAGGAACTGTCCATCGGCGGCGTCGTAGCTCCGGCCGCTTTCGGGTCCCACCGGCGGCATGTCGGTCACCAACGCCCACAGCACGTCATGCCGGGCTGTCAGCGATCGCAGCACGTCGCGTAAGGCGTCACTGATGTCAGGCTCGTCGGACACCACGAACACCAGCAGCCGGTGCCGATAATGCGTTGCGAGCCAACGCAGCTGGACGAGCAGATCGCTGCGCGCCGGTGCCTCGCCGGCCAGCTGCAGGTAGTGGTGCAGCATGCGCTCGATATGGGTCTCGCCGCGGCGCAGCCGGGTGTCGATGCAGCCCCGGCGGTCACCCGTGACCAGGCCGATCTCGTCGGATCGACGCAACGTCATGAGCCCGATCGCGCCGATGACATGCGCGATGATGTCCTTCTTGAGTTCTCCCGACGGCGCCAGCGCCGACACATTGCGGCCGGCGTCGGCGACCACCACGATCTTGTGGTGTTTCTCGGACACGAACTGCTTGATCAGGGTGTGGCCGGACCGGGAACTCGCCTTCCAATCGATGTCGCGGACGTCGTCGCCCGGGACGTAGGGGCGCAGTTCGTCGAACTCGAGGCTCCGGGTGTGGATCAGCGCGTAACGGCCGCCTTCCAGCAGGCTGCCCGGGTCGCGGCCGATGTGAATTTTCGCGGCGTCGAGGTGTTTCCCCATGTCGGCCTCACGGCACCGGGACCGTCTGAAGGACCGCGTCGACCACCGCATCGGGCGTGATCCGCGCGCTCGCGGCCTCGAAACCGAGAATCAGCCGATGGCGCAGCACCCGGTGGGCGAGCATCGAAATATCTTCGGGTACAACGTGTCCGCGGTCGTGGATGACGGCGA
>JAKPAM010000027.1 GCA_029779435.1 Pseudomonadota bacterium
TCAGCGGCACGTCGCGACCGATATAGCCGCGCTCGACCAGGAAATCGGCGAGCAGCTTGTCCGGCAATACCGCAACCAGATCTCCGACCTCCAGATGACCCGGAGGATCGAGGTCATAGAAGCCGATCGGCACGCTGGCCGAAGCGTTCCAGATCAGGCGAAGCGGAACCGGAACGAGCGACGCCAGTGTCGTCCCCATGATGGCGAGACACGTCGCGATGACATAGCCGCGACGGGTCATCTCTCGATCTCCCGCCGCTTGAGCCACGCCTGATGGCGTTCCCTGGTGTAGGCACGCGGCTCTTGGCCGGTGCTCATCCGGTTGGCGACGTGCCGCCAGTGATCGGGGGCGACGTCATGCGGCTGGATGCCGATGGTTTCCACCGCGTCGATGTGGCGAAGCACCTGTTCGACCCTGGGCCAGCCCTCGATCTTCAGCAGAATGTCGCCGCCCGGCTGCACGAAGGGCAGAGTCTGATAGGGTTCGTTCGGTTCGACCGCGCGCACGATGTCGATGCGCGAACTGGTCGTGCCGAAGTCGTTGGCCGCCCAGCGAACGAAGGCGAAGACGCTACCGGGACGATAGGAGAAGACACGGCGGCGTCGGTCGAGCACCTCGTCGAGGACCTCCTGGCCGAACCTGATCCAGTTCTCGACCCGCTTTTCGATCCAGGTCAGCTCGACATGGGTGAGGCTGTCGGAGGTCTGGGCGATCGGCGCGGGGCCGCCGCGCACGCGGAGGGCCGCGTTGCCGGTCATGGATGTTCTCCTTCGGCAGGGGGAAATTCGCGCGCGAGCAGATCGCGCAGCATGTCGGCGACGGTAATGCCGCGCTGGAACGCGGCGATCTTGATCCGGCCGCGCTGGTCCGGCGTCACATCGATGGTGAGCCGCGCGGTGTAGCCGGTGGCGCTATCGTTGCGCGGCGACGCACCAGCAGCCCTGATCCACTGATCGGGATCGGCGGGCCGGGAAGCGAAACCGCGACGTGCCGGACGCTCGCTCATCGTGTCGCCCTCCCGATGCCGAGGCCGTCGATCGCATCCGCCAGCGCTGCGATCTCGCGCGCGGCGGGTGTGTCGTCGTCCAGCTCGGACACCAGGCAGCCCGATTGCGCGGCGGCCGCGAAGGCGATGCGCTGGCCGATGGTGGCGGCTAGGACGGGCGGATCATGGTCGGCCAGCGCCTCTGCCGTTTCGCGTGCAAGCATGGTGCGCGCATCGCAGCGGTTCAGCACGAAACGGGCCGTAAGCTGAGGCCGGTAGATCCGCGCCTCACTGATGAGCGCCAGCATCTCTGCCGAGGCCCAACCGTCAAACGGCGATGGCTGCACCGGGACGAGTACGAGATCGGCGGCGAGCAGCGCCGAACGCATCAGGCCGGCGACGCGCGGTGGCCCGTCGATCACGACATGATCGGCATTACGAGCGAGTTCGGG
>JAKPAM010000037.1 GCA_029779435.1 Pseudomonadota bacterium
TGCGCACCGACGACCAGCGGCAGATCATCGTCGCCAACGGCACGATGGCGCAGCAGACCATGATCCGGCTGCCGGCGGCAGCGGCGGCTGCACCGGGTCCGGCGCCGGCGCCAGGCGACGGCAGCGTTTCCTGATGGACCGGCCGAGCCGCCGCCCTCAGGGCATCGAGTGCCGGGCCGCGAAGCGCCCCATCGCCTCGTAGAACTCGAAAACTCCCGCTGCCACGCGAAAGGAACGGCGCCCCGGGCCTCGCGTTTACGATCCCACCAGATTTCGCGACAATGAGCGGCCGCTGACGCTTCGCCGTCATGCGGACGCAATGACGTCGGCGCCCACGGCCCCGACCGAAAGACGCATACGCATCACATGACCAGGAGACTCCTAATGCCCATGCCTGCAATGGACCGGCGCGCGCTGCGCTCGCTGTGCCTGCTCGCGGCCACTGCCGCCGTCGCCACCCTGTCCGCCTGCGGGTCGGATCATCACGATGATCCGCTGACCGTTACCACCGACAAGGGAACCGTGAACGGCAGCGAAACGCCCGAATACCGGCAGTACCTGGGCATCCCCTACGCCGCGCCCCCGACCGGAGCACTGCGCTGGCAGGCCCCGCAGGCGGCGGCGGCCTGGACCGGCACGCGCGACGCGACGCAGTACGCGCCGCATTGCGCGCAACCCGCCAGCGCGTTCGGTGCGGTCAGCGCTTCCGAAGACTGCCTTTACCTGAACGTCTACATACCCAAGACCGGGAAAGGCCCGTTCCCGGTGATGTTCTGGATCCACGGCGGAGCGCTGCTGACGGGCCGCAGCAACGACTATGACCCGAAGGCGCTGATCAGCCAGGGCGTCGCGGTCGTGACGATCAATTACCGGCTCGGTCCGCTGGGCTTTCTCTCGCACCCGGCCCTGTCGGCCGAGCAAGGCGGTGCGTCCGGCAATTACGGCATCCTGGATCAGCAGGCGGCCCTCAAATGGGTCAAGGCCAACATCGCGGCGTTCGGCGGCGATCCGTCCAACGTGACGGTGTTCGGCGAATCGGCGGGCGGCCTGTCGACGCATGCGCAGATCGTCTCGCCGCTGGCCGCGGGTTTGTTCCATAAGGCCATCGTGCAAAGCGGCGCCTATACGTTGACGGTACCCACGCTCGCACAGGCCGAAGCGCTGGGCCAGTCGTTCGGCGCCGGCGTCGGTTGCAACGACCAGAGCCTGGCATGCCTGCGCAACGCGCCGGTCTCGGCGGCCATCGCCAACTCGACGAAGATCCAGATCGGCGGCACGACGCTGCCGACCGTCGACGGCAAGGTGCTGACGGCCACCTTCGAACAGGCCTACACGGGCGGCAGCTTCAACAAGGTGCCGATCATGCAGGGCAGCAACCAGCATGAATACAGCCTGCTGTCCGCTTATGTGACCGACACCGCACTGGGCCGCGAGATCGACGCCACCGAATACGCGGCGGCCGTCAATACACAGTTCGGTACGGCGGCGGGCTTCCCGGCGGGATTCGCGGGCCTATTGCTGGCTTCCTACCCGGTCACCATCACGCCATCGTGGTCCCTCGACAGCCTGCTGACCGACGCGGTGTTCTCGTGCAATGGACGCAAGGTCGCGCAACTGGCCTCCGGCCAGGGCGTACCCGTCTACAGCTACGAGTTCGCGGACGCCAATGCGCCGATGGTCTTCAACCTGCCGCCGCGCGTCAACGGCTTCGGCGCTTATCACGCGGCCGAGATCCAGTACGTGTGGCCCAAGCAGCAGACGATCTACTACGGAGCACCGTTCACGGCCGCGCAGACGGATCTGTCGAACAAGATGGTCGCGTACTGGGCGCAGTTCGCCAAGCGCGGCGATCCGAACGTGACGGGCAACCCGAACTGGCCGGCGTATACCCGCGCCAACGACACCTACCTGACGCTGGCGCCGGGAGCGATCGCACCGACGACGAGCTTCGCCGCCGAGCACCAGTGCGCGATGTGGACGCCGGGTAGCTGATCGCGTCCGGACAGGCCGGACGCCGGCATGCTCACCGCCAGCATTCGTCGCGGGTCCGCGAGGCGCCCGTGACGTTGCGCTGGCCCAGGCTGTTCAACGTGTAGGTGCCGCACGGATCACCGGCCATCTGGCCGACCGGTTTCGCTTCGAGCCGATAGCTGGTGGCCGTCGCCTCGGCCAGCGTGATCGCATAGCGGGCGGTGCCGCTGGCCGGCACCTGCCGGATGCCATCGGGCAGCGTGACCGCCCCGCCCGAGCGCAGCGTGTCGTAGCGATCGTTGGCCGTGTACACGCGCTGCATGAACTGCGCGGCATCGAGCATCGCCGTGCGCGCCTCGGCGCGATAACCGCGCTGCACGTACCCGGTATAGCTCGGATAAGCGATCGCGGTCAGGATCCCCAGGATCGCGACCGTGATCATCACTTCGATCAACGTGAAGCCGGCCTGTCGCCCACGATGGCGGGGCGACGGAGCCGGGGAGGCAATGAATCGACGGATCATGCGGAATCCCTGTGTCGGCAAAGGGTTCAGGGCCTGTTATCGAGCAGGCCTTAGTCGGGCCGGCCCACCTGGCGCCACCACCAGCGCGACGGCTGCGGCACGGCCACGCAGACATTGGTGCCGGTTCCCGCGAGGCCCTGCAGGTTGCTGCGCACGGTGCCGGCCGGGCAGACACCACTGCCGGGAGGCGGCGCGCAGCCGGGCCCCGTACATACCGGACGCACGCCGTCGGACAGCACGGCCGATGCGCCGTTCCATTGCTTGTTCTGCCAGACGCCCACGCCCGAATCGTTGTTGTCGATGATGCCGTCGCGATTGCGATCGATCGTCGGCGTCTTCGACTGCCCCCCGTTGATCGGGTCGACGAGCAATGAATAGCCGGTGGCCGACGTCGGCGACTCGCATTGCGGCTGGCTGGAGGTCGAACCGGGCACCAGCGTCTCGAACAACGCCAAGCCCATCACGAGTTGCGGCGAGATGATCAGGCGCTGCCCGCCGGCCTGCGACAGATCGATGCGCCAGCCGCGATCGGTAGTCCAGTCCAGCGTCGGCGCGGTGATCGAGAACATGCCATCGCCGACAGACCCGACCGTGCTGGCCTTGATCTGCGAACTGGACGTGACGGAGTCCTCATTCGAGAAGCGCCATACGCCGGATGACTGCTCGACGAGCTTCTGCCGATCCCAAATGCCATATACGCTGTCCAGCGCTGTGCTGATCTGGTCTCCCTCTTCGAACAGCTTGCCGCTGCCCACCAGCACCATGTAACCGCCCCGGGGGTGGCCGACCAGCGTGGGCGCGGCCGTGATCGGCTGCGCAGCGCCCCCCCCTCGCGTCAACTGGTACAACGGCGCTCCGCCGAAGCTCGTCTGCCAATCCGACGACGACGTCGATGACAGGTCGAACTTCCACAAGTTGCCCTGGAGATCTCCCGCATACGCGGCGACGATCGTCTGCTGGCCATCGCGCAGCACGCGCACCCCGCCCAGGCCATTGGTCGGCGCGCCGATGCCGCCGATGCTGCCGGCATCGATCCGCTTGATCAACGCGCCCGTTTCCAGGTTGACGATGAACAAGCTGGGACGATTGCCCTGGCTCTGATAGCCGTTGCCGAACACCGCCGCCCACTGGCCGTTCTTGAGCCGTCCGACCTCGATCGGCGCCAGCACGTTGCCCATCTGCGTGTCGTTGGCCTGGCTGAATTCCCACATCACGCTGCCGGTCCCTAGCGATGCGGGTCGGGTGACGTCGAGCGCGAAGATCGATCGCGCGCCCGCTCCGGTCGAGCCCACCAGCACGTTGGTCCACGCACCGCCCAGATAGGCGTCCGACTCGGTCAACGGCCCATCGACGAAATAGCGGTGCTGGTAGCCGGTTCTGGACAGCGCACCGACCTGGCCCAGCACACTGCGTGGAATGAACGCGAATGCCTCGACACCGTCGGACTCGCGAAACGCGTGCAGCATCCCGTCATTGGCGCCGACGTAGATCACGCCCGCGCGAGCCGCCTTGCTGGTGCGGAACGCGGCATAGCTGTCGCGGCCCGGGGCGCCGACCGGCAGCAACTGGTCGTAGCGCAGGTCGACGTCGCCCTTCACATAAGCGGGGGCCGAGTTGACGATGTCGCCGAGGAGGCTCTCGCGCTTCCGATACGTATTGCCCTCGCCGGTCCGGTCGCCGCGCAGGTAGTTGACCAGGGCCTCGTTGGCCGTCGCGCTTTCACCGAGCGCCGCCTTCTGGTCGGCGTTGAGCGTCGCCCACGTGAAGCTCGTCGCGGTGGGCGTGCCGACGCCGGTGCCCACGACGATGTGGCGGTCGGCGGCGAGCGGGATCTTCTGCGAGGCGTGCCATAGATCGGCGGTACTCGTTCCGCTGGCGTCGATCCGGGACGCGATCAACTCGCCGGACCAGGTACCGCTCGTGAACGACGGACGAAACTTCTTGTTGCCGCCATCCAGCACACGTCCGCTGGTCGCCGCTCCCATCCCCGGATTGGACGCGCGCGAGATCTGATCCAGGATCACCTTGAACGCCGCGACCAGTTCGTCCGAATTGCGCGCGCTCAGGAACTGGCCGCGCCCATTGACGGCGGCGTGCCACAAGTCGTCGACGGTCTCCAGCGATGCACTGTTCACCGTGGACGGCCAATTCAGCGTACCGGCGCTAAGCGCGGAGAAATCGGTCGGATACCGCAATGTACCAACGATGCCCATGCCGATCGTATACGTCGACATGTGCTGCCAGAACGCCGGATCGCCGGCACTGGCGGGTACGACGTTCGGCAGATCGGGCCGCAGGTCGCGAGACCAGTAGTACATCGCGGCGTCGGCCAACGTGCCGGTCGCACCATCCTTGTACGGCGGAGCGGGTGTGTATTGGTACGACTCGCCGGATGGGCCGGTGATGACCGGTCCCGTCGTACCATCGACGTTGCCCTGCGCCGCGGCGTTCGTCGGCGGAGTCGTATCCGACAGACCGTCGGTCGTCATGATCTGGTACGACTTGCGACACGCCAGATGCGCCGTGCTGTCGTTGCCGCCGGGCACGCGGCCCCACGGTCCGGCATTGTCGGTACGCGAGAAATAGTCGCCGACCCCGCCAAGCGCCTTGCGCAACGGCGTGCCATAGAGCGGCTGAACCCCGTACAGCCATGAGAATACGTTCAGCCGGTCCGCCCCCTCGAACGGGCGCACGCCGCGCACGACCGTCTCGGTCGGCACGCCGTCGATGACCGACGACGACGTTCTGTTGATGACCCCATAGCCCAGCCGCATGGCGTTGGTCTGCGCGGCCAGCGCGGCGCTCAGCGCGCCGATCGCCATGTAGTTGCGGATGCGGTGGTACTGGTACCAATTGGCGAAGTTCTGGTATTCCTGCGCCTGCGTGCAGGACGTGCCGGTGCCGGAGGGCGTGCAATCGGTCCGGCCCACGCCATGCGCGAACGTCGCCGAATCCATGATGCGCACGCGCTGGAACGACGCGGCATTCGTTCGGACCGTACCGGTCATCCGATAATAAGTGGCCGGCGCGATGGTCTCGTTCAGCAACGCGCAGGTCCTGCTGCCGCCATTCGAATTCAGCGAGTAGCAGTAAGTCGCCGATATCGTGTGCGCGCCCTGCAGATCGACGGTGGGCGTGGCCTGCAACGGATAGACGCGCGCGGCCGACGGCACCGCCGCGGGCATCAGCGTGCCGTCGGGATTGCTCCACGGTTTGTACGTGATCTCGGGGTTGTAGTAGACGAGGTTGAAGTCCGACGAGCGCTGCGACGCCGCGACCCAGTCGGTGTCGCGCGTCGTGTACGCGCCCGCGTACGTGTAGCCGAACTGCACGTCGGGCTCGCCCGGATGATTCTTGATATACCACCCACCATAAGAGGTGTCCGGCATGAAGTTCCAGCTCATCGAGCCGGAATCATCCAGGGTAAGCATCACGTTCGGCGGGACGGGCTCGACGCGGCCCAGCAGAGGCTCCTGCGCGGGCACCGCCCAGGCCGGCAAGATCTGCGCCCAGGCCAGCAGGATGGCCAACGCCGCGCGCCCTGTCCGGCCGATCGGCGATTGGGCGCTCCGCGGCTGAGCGCGTGATGGAATCCCGGCTGCAAGTCTCATGACGGAGCAGTCTCCTCGTGGCTCGAAATCTCGATCATTCGACCGCGCGTATCATCGTTTGCAACCAGACTTCGGCGCCCGACACGTTCTCGCGGTAGTCGGGGCTGAATCCTCGGGCGGTCACCCGGTAGAAGACGACGCGCTCGGGCGGAATGCCCCGGCTCTCGACCGATACGGCCCCCGGCGAAGGCGCCTCTCCGCCGCGAAACTGCGCGAGCGTCATGTGGCGGATCAGGCAGCGTGGCAATTGCGCGTACGGGACGGCGTCGTCGAGCTGCGCGGCGGGGACGTCGTGGCCGGCGCTCGTCCATAAGGCCGGGTCGGCCCATTCGTCGGTAAGCGGCAGGCCGGTCTGCACCATGACCGTGCTGTCGCGGGCGGTCACGATCAATCGTTCGCAATGACGCAGGCCGGATTCGGCTGCCTGCAGCGCCAGGTTCTGCGCGCGCAGGTTGTAGCTGACCATCTCGCCAAACAGCGACAGGCGCATCGCCATCGCCGTGCTGACGGCGATCACCCCCATCAGGATCAGGGCGATGACCAGGACGGCACCGGTCTGGCGCCTTCGCGGCCCGCTCATGACCCCACCCCCGCCGATACCCGGTTGCGGATCGAGACCGTCGTGCTGAGCGCGCGGCGGATCCGTCGGTCCTCGGCGCTCCGCACTTGGCCGTCGCAATCGACGTAGCTCGTCGGCGACGCATCGGCCGCGCCGTCGGCCGAGCGCATCAGCACGCAGATGCGTACCGCCGTGACCGCGCACCAGGAGTTCGGCGACAGTCCGCCGGTCGCGCAATCGTTGCTCAGCTCGTCTGCCTGCAGATAGCGTTCGGTGCGCCCTTCGAGCATCGGCGGATCGAATGCGCGATTCTGGGTAGCGGCGGTCGTGACCGGCGACACGCCATAGCGCAGCGTCATCCGTTCGACATCGTCGACCAGCAGTTGCGGTTCGCCGCCGGACGTCGGCTGGCAGAACAACGCGGGATTGCCGGTCGCACCGCTGGTTCGCACGAAATACCGATCGCCGATCATCGTGATGCCCAGCGTGCGCACGTCGCGTCCGGCGCAATCCATCGCCGTCGCGGTGCCGGTCGGCCCCGCCTCGTAGCGGATGGCCACCGCATCGCTCTGCGCAACGTCCCCGGCACAGGCCAGGTCGGCCCAGGCGGCCTGCGGCGATGCGAAGCTGCCGCGGCAGCCGCGCAGCATCGGCAGGCCATCGCTCGGCTGATCGAGTGCGCCGACCTCGGACTGCGGCTGCCAGAAGCCCGTCATCCGTAGCGACGTGGCGAGCATCGACATCGCGATCTGCCCGTTCTCGGTCATCGCGGCGGTCGCGTCCTGCTTGCGGCCCGACATGCCCGATCCGGCGACCGTCATCATCACCGCCCCCAGAAGGACGGCCCCCATCGCCATCGCGACGAGCAGCTCGATCATCGAACTGCCGGCCATCGCGGCGATGATCCGCGGCGCGAACCCACGCGAACCCGACGCGCGGCGCATCACAGCAGCACCCTGAGCGGCAGGCATTGCGGCAGCGGCGCCGGAGCGCCCGCGACGGCGGCCGGCGGACAGGCCACGCTTTGCGACGCCGCGGCCTGCGCGTTGTCGAGTGCTTCCGGGTCGCGCCACATCACCCAGATCGTCACCGCGCGCGGCGGGTCGACTTCGACGTACAGGTCGCCATCCGGCAGCGCGGTCCGGGCGCCATTGCGGAACTCGACCAGATCGAAGCTGGCCATCTCCGCCGCCGAGCACGCCGCCGCACGGCAGTCGGTTCCCATCACCGACGGCGTCGCCGGCGCGTAGGGATTCAGGTAGGCGTAGCCGCCCAGGCCGACCGCGTTGGCACGGATCCGGTCGGCCAGATCCGAGGCCAGTTGCGTCGCCTGTCCCCGGAATTGCGACATCTTCTCGTAGCGTCCGGCCAGCGCATGCTGCCAGGCCATCCCCAGCAGCGCCGCCGCCAGCACCACCGACGCGACCAGCATCTCGATCAGCGAAAAGCCGCCTTGGCGCCGGTCGGGCGACACGGCCGGGGTTGCCTGCGCGCCGCGTGGACGAGGATCGCCGGCGCAAGGATCGGCGGCGCTCAGCATGGATTCGTCACGCCGCTGGCGGCGACGCAAAGACGTTTGGACAGCTCTTCATAAGCGCTGTCCTGGGTCGGCAGGTCGGGACGGAAGCGGAACGAGCCCGTCGCCCCGAGAACCACGCCGTTGGGCAGGAATTCGAGGCTCGCGATACCGAACGGCTCGATACCACCGCTGTTGTTGTATGCCTGCTGCACGCGAATCACTTCGCTGCCGGCCAGCATCAGCCAACCATCGGCCCAGTTGCCGCTGCCCGCGCAGGTCGGCGCCGCCGCGTTCGGATCGGTCGTCCGGCACAGCGTGACCGGCCGGTTGCGCTTGATGGCCTCGGTACGCGACAGGCGGATCGCGCCGACCAGATCACCGATCTGCGCGCGAACGGCCTGCGCGGCGACGTACTTGCGGAACGACGGCATCGCGAACGCCACGACGATGCCGAGGATCACGATGACGATCATCATCTCGATCAGCGTGAATCCGCGATCGCCGATGCGCGCGACGGACCGGCGCGGTCGCTCGGGGACGGATGGGCCAAGGGGCGGCGCGCTCGTACGAGCGCATCGCGCAACGGATGCGGACATGAACGGATCGTTTTGCCTGGAACGTTTGCAACCGATCCTGCCGCATGAGGGTTACCCGCTCGTCACCGACCGGCCGAACGGTCGCTGGCGCGCCGCGAACGCGACGTCCAGGCCTGTTTGGCCGGAATTCCCCCCGAATGAGTGACCGATAAGGCCCCGGATGTGAAACGAACCGCAGGCGCGGCCGCATCCGGTGACCTGAGCCCGCCCCGAACGCCCCGGGACGAGGCTTGCGCTCCGACCCGTGGTCAGCGCTTCTGCACCAGTTGCAGGATGCTGGAGAAATCCAGGCCCCCCGCGCCGTGCTGGCTGTGCATCGAATAGAGGTTGCGGGCCATTTCGCCCAGCGGGATGGACGCGCGCGTGCTCATCGCCGCCTCGGCCGCCAGGCCCAGGTCCTTGAGCATCAGGTCGACGCCGAATCCCCCGGCATAGCCGTTGGCGGCCGGCACGTTGGGCATCACGCCGGGGAACGGGTTGTACAGCTCGATCGCCCAGTTGCGCCCGGAGCTCTTGCTCATGATGTCCGACAGCACGGCCGGATCCAGCCCGTTGGCCACGCCGAGCGCGAGCGCCTCGGCCGTGCCCGCCATCAGGATGCCGAGCAGCATGTTGTTGCAGATCTTGGCGGTCTGGCCCGCGCCGCTGCCGCCGGCGTGGAAGATGTTCTTGCCCATCTGCGCCAGCAGCGGCCGCGCGCGATCCAGCGCCTGGGCCTGCCCGCCGACGATGAAGGTCAGCGTGCCGGCGACGGCGCCGCCCACGCCTCCGGACACCGGCGCATCGATCATGTCGAGCCCGCGCGCCGCGGCCGCGTCGGCGACCTTGCGCGCCGACGCCGGGGAGATCGTGCTGCAATCGATGACCAGCGTGCCCGGCGCGATCCGGGCGATCAGCCCCTGCTCGCCCAGGTACAGCGACTCGACGTGCTGGCTGGCCGGCAGCATCGAGATGACCACCTCGGCGCCGGTCAGTGCCGCGGCGGCCGATGCGGCGGCGCGCGCGCCGGCGGCGACGGCCTTGTCGATCGCCGCCTGCTGCAGATCGAAGACCGTCAGCGTGTGCCCGGCCTTGAGCAGGTTCTGCGCCATCGGGGCGCCCATGTTGCCCAGACCGATGAAAGCGATGTGGCTCATGATGTGTGTCCAGAAATCGGTGAAGGAGGCCGCCGGGCACGCAGAGCGGCGTGACGGTGGCTGGAGGGGATGAGCCTTAGTGGCCCAGGTCGGCCAGCGGGTGCTCGGCCGCCGGCCACGGATTGACGAAAAACGCATCGGCCCACGCCCGGTCGGCCTGCTCCAGCCGATCGGGCCGCCATGACGGCCGGTTGTCCTTGTCGATCAGCAGCGCGCGGATGCCTTCGCCGAAATCGCCGTGCGCGGCGCAGTGCAACGACACGACGAGTTCGATGCGGAACACGTCGGCCAGCGACAGCCGGCGCGTGCGCCGTTGCAGTTCATAAGCGAGCCGGGCGCTGCCGGGCGATCCGGCCCGCAGCGTCGCGGCGGCGCGCGACAGCCACGGGTCATCGCGATGGCTGTCGGCGAGCGCCAGGATGTCGGGCACGATCTCGGCCAGCGTCGGATGCCGGCATATGGTGCCGATCAGGTCGAAATGCTCGCGCAACGGCCCGGTCTTCGGATCGGGCTCGCTCGCGAATCGGGCCAGCAGGCGGCCGAGCGCCTGGCGGTTCAACGCCGGCTGGTCGGACCACGCCTGCTCGAGCAACGCGGCCATTACCGCGGGCTTGTCGGCCTGCCGGATGTGCACGTCGGCCAGGCCCGCGAAGATCGCATCCGACGCCCGGACCTGCGCGCCCGTCAATGCGAGGAACAGGCCGGTGCGCCCGGGCGCGCGGCCCAGTTGCCAGCTGCCGCCCACGTCCGGATACAGGCCCACCGATACCTCGGGCATCGCCAGCCGCGAGCCGTCGGTCACCACGCGGTGGCTGGCGCCCGACATCAGGCCCATGCCCCCGCCCATCACGATCCCATGACCCCAGCAGAGGATCGGCTTGGGGTAATGATGGATCGCGTAGTCGAGCCGGTATTCTTCGGCGAAGAAGTCCGTCGCATACGTGTTGGCCCGGATGTCGGTCGCGCCGCTCGCACGAAAATCGACGATCGAGCGATGCAGCCCCTGCAGATCGCCGCCCGCGCAGAAGGCCTTGTCGCCGGCCCCCTGCAGCATGACGAGCGCGATGCCCGGGTCGGCCGCCCACTCGCGCAGGCGGGGCGCCAGCAGCGCGACCATCCGGCCCGACAACGCGTTCAGCGTTTTTTCCTGGTTCAGCGTCGCGACGCCGATCCGCTTGCCCGCACCGGCCTGCCGCTCTTCGAGCACGACCTCCGTCATCCCTCGTCTCCTCGAATACTCAACGCAGTGTATCGCCGGCCTTGCCGCTTAGCAGGTACCGCGCGACGATCATCCGCATGATCTCGTTGGTGCCTTCGAGGATCTGGTGCACGCGCGTGTCGCGCACCAGCCGCTCGATCGGATACTCGCGGATGTAGCCATAACCGCCGTGCAGTTGCAGCGCATCGTTGCAGACCGCGAAGCCGACGTCGGTCGCATGCCGCTTGGCCATCGCGCAATAGATGCTGGCATCGGCGGCCTTGGCGTCGAGCTTGCTGGCCGCCAGCCGCACCATGTGGCGCGCCGAAACGAGTTCGATCTGCATGTCCGCCAGCTTGAACTGCAGCGCCTGGAAATCGGCCAGCCGCTGCTGGAACTGGCGGCGTTCGTTCATGTAGCGCGTCGCCGCGTCGAGCGCGCCCTGCGCGGCGCCGACCGAACACGTCGCGATGTTGATGCGCCCGCCATCCAGTCCGCGCATCGCGATCTTGAACCCGTCGCCCTCCTGGCCGAGCAGGTTGCCGACCGGTACGCGGACGTTGTCGAAGTTGATCTGGCGGGTGGGCTGGCTGTTCCAGCCCATCTTGTCTTCCTTGCGGCCGTACGTGATGCCGGGCGAATCGGCGGGCACGACCAGTGCGGAGATGCCCCCCGCCCCGCCGGCACCGGTGCGCGCCATCACGACCAGCACGTCGGTCGAGCCGGCGCCGGAGATGAACGCCTTGGTGCCGTTGAGCACGTACGCCGGGCCGCCGGGCGAATCGTCGTCGCGCGTCGCGGACGTCTTGAGCGACGCGGCATCGGAGCCGGCACCCGGTTCGGTCAGGCAGTACGAAGCCAGCTTGCGGCCGCTGGTCAGGTCGGGCCCGTAAGCGTCGCGCACCGCCGGCTGGCCCCACTGCGTCAGCATCCACGTCGCCATGTTGTGGATCGTGATGTACGCGGTCGTCGACGGATCGACGGCGGCCATTTCCTCGAACACGATCGTCGCGTCGAGCCGGGGCAACCCCAGGCCGCCGACGTCCTCGGCGGCGTACAGCCCGCAGAACCCCAGGTCGCCGGCCCTGCGGATCGTCTCGACCGGGAAGATGCCCTGGGCATCCCATTCGGCCGCGTGCGGCGCGAGTTCACCGAGCGCGAATTCGCGTGCGGTCTGCTGGAAGGCCCGCTGCTCGGGCGACAGCTCGAAATCCATCGCGCGCCCGGCTCACTTCAACGAGATCGTGGTGTTGACGCCGCCCGCGCTGACGCCATCCTCGAACCAGCGCTCGGTAATCGTTTTCGTCTGCGTGTAGAACAGCACGACCTGCTTGCCATAAGGGCCGAGGTCGCCGAGCTTGGACGCGCGCGAGCCCGTGAACGAGAACAGCGGCACCGGCACCGGGATCGGCACGTTGATGCCGACCTGCCCGACGTCGATGTCTTCCTGGAACTTGCGCGCCGCCGCGCCGGACTGCGTGAACAGCGCGGTGCCGTTGCCGTTGGGGTTGGCGTTGATGATCGCGATCGCCTCGTCCAGCGTCGCCGCGCCCATCACGCACAGCACCGGTCCGAAGATTTCCTGGTGGTAGATCTCCATCTCGGGCTTGACGCCGGAGAAGATCGTCGGGCCGACGAAGTTGCCGTCCTCGTAGCCGGGCACGGTCGGTTGGCGGCCATCCAGTTCGAGCCGCGCGCCTTCGGCCACGCCCCGGTCGATCAACCCGACGACACGCTCGTGCGCGGCGCACGACACCAGAGGGCCGACGTCGGTACCCTCGTCGACACCGGCGCTGACCTTCAGCGTCCGGGCCTTGGCGACGAGTTCAGGAATCCACTTTTGCGCATCGCCGACCAGCACGGCGACCGACACCGCCATGCAGCGCTGGCCGGCCGCGCCGAAGGAAGCGCCGGCCAGGGCGTTCAGCGTCTGCTCCTTGTTCGCATCGGGCAGCACGATCGCGTGGTTCTTGGCACCCATCATGCATTGCACGCGCTTGCCGTTCAGCGAGGCGCGCTGGTAGACGTGCGTGCCGACCCGCGTCGATCCGACGAACGAGATCGCCTTGATGTCCGGGTGATCGCAGATCGCGTTGACCGCGGCCTCGCCGCCGTGCACGACGTTCAGCACGCCGGGCGGGATGCCCGCTTCGAGCGCCAGTTCGACCAGCCGCATCGTGACCATCGGATCCTGCTCGGACGGCTTGAGCACGAACGTGTTGCCGCAGGCGATCGCCATCGGAAACATCCACAGCGGAATCATCGCGGGGAAGTTGAACGGCGTGATGCCGGCGCATACGCCGAGCGGCTGCAACACCGTGTACGTGTCGACGCCGGATGCGACGTTGTTGGCGACCTCGCCCAGCTGCAGCGTACCGATGTTGGCCGCGTGCTCGACGACCTCGAGCCCGCGGAACACGTCGCCTTCGGCATCGGGCAGCGTCTTGCCCTGTTCGGCGGTCAGGATCGCCGCCAGTTCCTTCATGTTGTCGCGGATCAGTTGCTGGTACTTGAGGAAGATCCTCGCCCGCACGCCGATCGCCGATTTGCGCCAGGTCTTGAACGCCTCGCTGGCGCTGGCCACGGCGGCATCGATTTCCTCCGGCGTGGCGAACGGCACGCGCGCGAGCACCTGCTGGGTGGCCGGATTGACGATCTCACGCCATTGCTGCGAGCGGGATTCGACGAACTTGCCGCCGATCAGCAGCTTGACGGTGGGCACCTCGGTCGAGGCGACGGGATTGGCAGCCATGGGATGTCTCCTTGGGAGTCGGGATGCTCGGGCATGCGGTCCGCACCGATGTTAGCCGTGCAAATTTCTCGATTCAAGCCATAAAATTGCGCGGCCCGCATGGCGGAAATGCACGATCGACGATGGACTGGGACAACCTGCGCTTCTTTCTCGAACTGTCGCGCAGCGGCAAGCTGGTCAACGCGGCGCGCCGGCTGGGCGTCGACCATACGACGGTGTCGCGGCGCCTTCAAACGCTCGAAAAGGCCATCGGCACGCCGTTGTTCACGCGAGGGCCGGCGGGTTTCGAACCGACCGAGGCCGGGCGCCGGCTGCTGCCGCACGCCGAATCGATGGAGAGCGCGTGGCTGGCGATCGACCGCGCCGCGCCCGCCGCCGACGCCGGATTGTCGGGACCGGTGCGGATCGGCGCCACCGAAGGATTCGGCGTCGCGGTGCTGGCGCCGGAACTGGCCCGCTTCGCCGCGCGCCATCCGCATCTGGCGATCGACCTGCTGGCGCTGCCGCGCCTGGTCAACCTGTCGCGCCGCGAAGCCGACATCGTCATCGCGCTCGAACGCCCGTCCCGCGGACCGTTCATCGTCACGCGGCTGACCGACTACACGCTGCGGCTGTATGCATCGGCCGACTACCTGGCGCGGCAGCCGGCGCCGATTCGCCGCGACGATCTGCCGGCCCACCCGTTCGTCGGCTACGTCGACGATCTGCTGTTCAGCAAGGAGCTGCGGAGCCTGAACGAACTCGGGCGGCCCCGCCGGTTCAGCCTGCGCAGCACCAGCGTGCTGGCGCAGCAGCAGGCGATCGCCTCCGGCTCCGGCATCGGCGTGCTGCCGGCCTTTCTCGCCGATCCCGACCCGCGCCTGGCACCGCTGCTGCCCGAATCGGCGAACCTGACCCGCACGTTCTGGATGTCGATGCCGGTCGAGGTCAAGCATCTGCCCCGCATGCAGGCGGTCTGGCAGTTCCTGCGCGACGCGGCCGCCCGGCTGCAGCCGCTGCTGGCCGGGCGGATGGACGGCAGCGTGCATCCGGAAAGCGGGCGCCAAGCGCGGCGCTAGGGCCTGTTAGAATGCCAACGACCCGGTGTCCGGCGGTCGGCGCGCGGTGCCCGTCGGGTGACGACGGTATCCAGATCGGCCGCTCATCCTCCCGCCGCGCGCCCCAGGCCGCGTATCCCAAGGTTCCCCGATCGTTCGCCGTGTCAGCAACCGCCCCCCACCCCGCCGGCAGCCTGTTCGTCGTCGCCGCCCCGTCCGGGGCCGGCAAGACCTCGCTGGTCCATGCGCTGCTCGATCGCCGTCCGGCGATCGAATTGTCGATCTCGTTCACCACGCGCGCGCCGCGCCCCGGCGAGGTCGACGGCCGCGACTACCGGTTCGTGTCCGGGGCCGAGTTCGATCAACGCCGCGCGGCCGGTGAATTCCTCGAGTGGGCCGAAGTCCACGGCAACCTGTATGCGACCTCGCGCCGCTGGATCGACGAACGCATGCGGGCCGGCGTCGACATCCTGCTCGAGATCGACTGCCAGGGCGCGGTCCAGGTGCAAGACTTGTTCCGCGACGCCGTCGGGATCTTCATCGCGCCGCCGTCGATCGACGCGTTGCGCGAGCGGCTGATCGGCCGCGGCCAGGACGCCGCCGACGTCATCGAACGCCGCGTGGCGGCGGCGGCCAGCGAGCTGCAGCAGGCCGGCAAGTTTCAATATGTTATTATTAATCAAGACTTTGACGTCGCCTGCAAACAGATGATGGCGATCGTCGACGCGGCGGCGCTCCGGTTCGCGCAACAGCGGTCCCGCCACCCGTTGCTGTTCCGGCAGCTCGGCGCCTGAGCGCCGGGCGCTCTTTCACCCGCGGCGGCGTCGCGGGTTGATCTCCCTCCTCTCCCGATCAAGGATGTCCGATGGCCCGTATCACCGTTGAAGACTGCCTCAAACAGATCCCCAACCGCTTCGAGCTGACGCTGGCCGCCACGTATCGCGCGCGCATGCTGGCCCAGGGCCACACGCCCAAGATCGACAGCAAGGACAAGCCGACCGTGACCGCCTTGCGCGAGATCGCGGCATCCAAGATCGGCACGGAGATGCTCCGACGCGTTCCCAGTTGATTTGTGAACGAGGTCGTTGCAGGATGTCAGATACCACTCGATGATTTGACATCTTGCCTGACGACTCCCTTCCGCACGGTCATGTCCGCACGCAACCCTCCCAGGCCAATGGCGCGGCACGATCGAACAAGACCTTTCCGGACGATGGATCCGACCATGGCGCGACACTCGTAGCGCCGTCGTCCGAAGCGCCGATCGCGCCGGCGGGGCACCGTGCGGCCTCGACTCCCGCGATCCGTCAGGTCGCCTCGCTGGCCGAACTGACTCGTCTGGCCAGCGCCTATCTGCCGGAAGAAGACCTCCAGAAGATCCGCGAGGCCTACCGCGTCAGCGATGCGGCCCACCTCGGCCAGTTCCGCCAGAGCGGCGAACCCTACGTCTCGCACCCGATCGCCGTCGCCGAGACCTGCGCGCGCTGGAAGCTCGACGCCGAGGCGCTGATGGCCGCGCTGCTGCACGACGTCATCGAGGATACGGGCGTCAGCAAGCAGGAACTGGCCGAGCGGTTCGGCCTGCAGGTCGCCGAACTGGTCGACGGCCTGTCCAAGCTGGACAAGATCGAGTTCGCCAGCCGCGAGATCGCCAACGCCGAGAGCTTCCGCAAGATGCTGCTGGCGATGGCGCGCGACGTGCGCGTCATCCTGATCAAGCTGGCCGATCGGCTGCACAACATGTTGACGCTGGAATGCGTCGACCGGAAGAAGCAGGTACGCGTCGCGATCGAGACGCTCGAGATCTATGCGCCGATCGCCGCCCGCCTGGGCCTGCGCACGCTGTATCTCGAACTGGCCGATCTGTCGTTCCGCTATCGCTACCCGTTCCGCTACCGGACGCTCAAGCGCGCGGTGCGGGCGGCGCGCGGCAATCGCCGCGAGGTGCTCAGCCGCATCCTCGAAGCCGTGCAGAAGAACCTGCCCGAGGCCGGCGTCACGGCCGACGTGTTCGGCCGCGAGAAATCGCTCTACGGCATCTACCGCAAGATGACCGACAAGCACCTGTCGTTCTCCGAGGTGCTCGACATCTACGGGTTTCGCGTGATCGTCAAGGACGTGCCGAGCTGCTATCTGGCGTTGGGCGCGCTGCACGGCACGTTCAAGCCGGTGCCGGGGCGCTTCAAGGACTACATCGCGATCCCCAAGTCCAACGGCTACCAGTCGCTGCACACGACGCTGCTGGGTCCGTTCGGCACGCCGATCGAGTTCCAGATCCGCACGCGCGAAATGCAGCGCGTCGCCGAATCCGGCGTGGCCGCCCACTGGCTGTACAAGGCCGAGAAAGAGAGCTTCACCGACCTGCAGAAACGCACGCACCAGTGGCTGCAGTCGCTGCTCGACATCCAGAACCAGACCGGTGATTCGCTCGAGTTCATCGAGAACGTCAAGGTCGACCTGTTCCCCGATTCGGTCTACGTGTTCACGCCGAAGGGCCAGATCCGTGCGCTGCCCCGCGGCGCGACGATCATCGACTTCGCGTACAGCGTGCACACCGACGTCGGTGATCAGACGGTCAGCGCGAACGTCAACCAACAGCCGGTACCGCTGCGCACCGAGCTGCAGAACGGCGACGTCGTCGAGGTCCTCACCGATCCGCACTCCAAGCCCAACCCCGGCTGGCTCAGCTTCGCGCGCACCGGCAAGGCGCGCGCCGAGATCCGTCACTTCCTGAAGACGATGAAGTATTCGGAATCGGTGGAGCTCGGACGGCGGCTGCTGGAGCAGGCGCTGTCGGCGCTGCGCATCGATGCGTCGCAACTGGACCCGGCGCTACTCGAGAAAGGCGCGCGCGATGCCGGCGCCAAGTCCGTCGAAGAGATCTACGCCGACATCGGGCTGGGCAAGCAACTGGCGCCGGTCGTTGCGCGGACGATCGCGCTGCAGGGCTCGTCCAAGCAGGTAGCGGCGTTGATCGTGCCGCGACCGGCGCCGATCTTCGTGCACGGCAACGAGGGGTCGGCGGTCCAATACCCGTCGTGCTGCAACCCGGTGCCGGGCGACCGGATCTGCGGCCACCTGCGCGGTGGACACGGCCTGGTCATCCATCGCGTCGAGTGCCGGATCGCGCTGCGCAGCAAGACGCGCGACAGCGAGCGCTGGGTCGACGCGCAGTGGGCCGACGAGGTGCAGGGGCTGTTCCGCAGCGAACTCGACCTGCTGGTCAGCAACGAACGCGGCGCGCTCGCCAAGGTGGCGGCCGAGCTGGCCACGCAGGACGCGAACATCATGAACATCACGATGGACGCGGATGCCAACGACAGTGCGACCGTCCGGCTGATCGTTCAGGTCCGCAACCGGGTCCACCTGGCGCAGGTCATGCGCAATCTGCGCAAGCTGCACGAAATCAAGCGGATCATCCGGCGCTGATTTCATTCGGTGCCTGGAGCCGCACCGCGCTCGGGTTGGTGCGGCGGCTTGACGTTCAAGGGCTGTTACCGGCCCGCCGCTCTGGCGAGGGGGATGGCTGACCTTTGCACAGGTCTGTCCCGAGGCCGCCGCCCTGGTGGGAGGGGCGACGTCCAACGAGACCGCTCGTAATCGGCCGTCGCCCCTCCCACCAGGTCGACGCCCGGAGCCATTGGAAGTACACGGTCCGTGCCATGCGAAGTCTCGTGCCATTGTCTTGTGTGACACGTTTCGTACCCTGCAAAGGACCATACACGGCTGGCGCTCTGCAATGGACTTAGCGATGGTCGATACCGCTCAAGACGTTGGCGTGCACCTCACCGTTGAACCCCAATGGCTCCAAGGTGTCGACGAGTGTGAAGGGGGCGGCGACCGATTACGAGCGGTCTCGTTGGGCGCCGCCCCC
>JAKPAM010000042.1 GCA_029779435.1 Pseudomonadota bacterium
GCATCGGCCGCCTGCTTGACGATGATCTCGGCAAACTGCGCCGGCTCGGAAAGATCGGTGCGCGCGACCACCGAGAACTCGCGGCTGCGACTCTCGATGCGGCCGGCAGGCACCTCGACGTTCTGCCGCCGCAGGGCCTCTTCGACGTCCTGCGGCGTCAGGGCGAAGGCCGCCAGACGGTCGCGGTCGAGCCAGATGCGCATCGCAAACTTGCGCTCGCCGAAGACTCGCACGTCGGCGGCGCCGGGCAACGTCTGCAGGCGCGGCTTGACGATGCGATTGGCGATGTCGGTAACGGCCAGCGCCGAATGCTGGTCGGAGGAAAACGCGATCCAGATGATCGGATTGGCATCGGCCTCGACCTTGGCGATGACTGGTTCGTCGATGTCCGTCGGCAGCTTGTTGCGCACCCGCGAGACGCGGTCGCGCACATCCGACGCCGCCGAATCGGGGTTGCGTTCGAGCTTGAAGCGCACCGAGATCTGGCTGTTCTCCTGACGCGAGATCGAGGTGATGACGTCGACGCCTTCGATGCCGGCCAGCGAATCCTCCAGCGGCTTGCTGATCTGCGACTCGACGATCTCGGCGGAGGCTCCGCGATAGGTGGTATCGACGGTGACCACCGTTTCGTCGATCTTCGGGTACTCGCGCACCGGCAGTCGGGTGTAGGAAACCAGCCCGACCAGCATGATCGCCAGCGAGAGCACCGTCGCAAACACCGGGCGACGAATGCACAGATCGGAGATCTTCATTTGCCCGGCCCCGCCGTTGCGGCCGCGGCGGCCGGCGGCGGCGTGCCGGCGGCGCCTTCGCCGACGACGCGCACCGCCGCTTCATCGCGCAGCTTGATCTGCCCGGCGGTGACCACTTCGTCGCCGGCGCTCAGACCCTCGACGACCTCGACCTGCGCATCGCGGCGCAGTCCGGTACGGATCGGCGTGCGTTTCGCCCGGCCATCGATCACGCGGTAAACATAAGGCGCCTTGCTGTCCGCGACCACCGCCTGTTCCGGGATCAGCAGCACCTGGTTGCGTTGCTCGAAGATCAGGCGCACACGCACGAACATGCCGGGGCGCAGCCGCCCTTCGCGGTTCGGCAGATGCGCGCGCAGCGAAATGGCCCGGCCACCAGCCTCGACCAGCGGATTGATCGCGTCGAGCACCGCCGTGAACACCTCGCCGGGCAGTGCGTCGCTCGACACCTCCAGGCGCTGCCCGGGCTTGAGTTGCGCGAGATACGCTTCGGGCAGGCGAAAATCGATCTTCAGCGTGCTGATATCCTCGATGTTGATCAGCTCCTGCCCTTCCTTGACGTAATCGCCGACACTGATGTTGCGGATACCGACAATGCCCGGGAATGGCGCCAGCAGACGCATCTTGTCGAACCTGGCCTGCGCCAGCGCCAGCGCTGCTT
>JAKPAM010000056.1 GCA_029779435.1 Pseudomonadota bacterium
GGTACGTAATGAGCCCGCAACGACGCCACAGCGCTTGACGCCCCTCGGCCCGAAGGGTGAAGCCCTGTTCGAGCCCGCCGCCGCGTTGCAAATGCTCGCCATAGCCCCGCTATGGCTGTGCTTTGCGCCTTGCTGCAGGCTCGAACAGGGCTTCACGCGGGCTCGATCTTAGCGTTAACAGGCCCTAGCCCGGACGGCGCACGCGGCGCTGCGGGCCGTCCGACCGGTGCCAGGAGGCTGTCGGACTTATGGCTGCTCGCGCGCATCCTCGACGAGTGCGAACCGCGGATTCAGGCCAAGCATCACGGTACTCCACGAGAATGGAGTCTTGATATTCTGCCGGCTCGACCGCATGCGCTTCAAGAATGACCAAGGTACGGGGCGGATGAAGTGACGACAACGCAAAGCGCAAGAGAAGCGCGAGAGATTCCGGGCATCGCGGCCGCCTATATCGAGCGCGACGGCGGCACGCTCGAATCGCTGGCGCTGACGCGCGGGCCCTGGGATGCCGGACACCAGCATGCCGGGCCGCCGAGCGCCGCCGTCGCGCGGGCGATCGAGGCAGTGGCCACAGCCCATGGCCTGGATCATTTGGCCCGGCTCACCGTCAACTTGCTGCGGCCGGTGCCGATCTCTGAACTGGAGATCCGCGTGCGAGAAGATTACGTCGGACGCAGCGCCGGCCATTTCTCCGCGCAATTGCTTGCCGGTGGCCGGGAGTGTGCCCGCGTCACCGCGCTCGCATTGCGCAGCCTGGACGTACCGGTTCCCGCTGGCACCGCCGGTCATCCGTTGCCGGGGCCGCCGAAACTTCCGGATGGGTGCCCGATCTCACACATGCCGTTCTTCGGTGAAGAGATCGGCTACGACGACCTGGTCGAGATTCGGGTGGCTGAAGGGCGGCTCTTCCACGGTCCGACCTGCGCCTGGTTCCGGCTGCGCTATCCGCTGATCGACGGCGAGACCACGAGTCCCTACCAGCGGGTCGCCGTTGCCGCCGATTCCGGAAACGGGATCAGCGCGGTGCTGGACTTCGATCGCTACATCTTCGTCAACAGCGACCTGACGATCAACCTGCTGCGTCGGCCCGTGGGCGAGTGGATCTGTCTCGATGCCCGGACATCGTTCGGCGACACCGGCAGCGGCCTGGCGGAATCGACGCTCTACGACGCACAGGGGCAGATCGGCCGGGCCACTCAGAGCCTCGTGCTGCGGCTGCGCGACGGATAGCGTCGAACGATCCGTCGGGGCGCCGCACCTGGAATCCGTGCCGGGGCGAGGCGCGCTGCCCGGGGATGTCGAGCGGCGGGAACGTCGCATCCGAATCGCCTGGCGAGCCGTGGCCTATTCCCGAGCGAGCCGCCCCAGCGCCTCGTCCGGTCGCGCGACCGATCAGGACGCAGACCAGACGCGCAGCGGACTGCGTTGGGCGATGTGAGAGAAATCGTTGTCTGTCGTGAGAATCGTCAGATCGTGCCGGATGCACAACTGGGCGAGCAATGCGTCGATCGTGCCGACCTGGATGCCGGCTCGCCGGCAGTGATTGCGCAGATCTGCCGCCGCAATGTGGTCTTCTCGATCCGGAACGAGCATCGCGAGTGCCTTGAAGCGATCGATGATGGTCATTCGCGCCCGAGGGCCTGCGAAACCCTGGAGCAGTTCCTGGAGGACGACGCCCGTCGTCACGACGAGATCGGTGCCGAGCAGCGCGTCTCGTAAGGCAGCGATCTGCGCGTGAGCCGACGAGATGTCGGTATCACGGCGCAGTGCGAGCGACCAGACGCTCGTATCGACGAGTAGCGTCACGGCTGGCGCGATCGCTCGGATTTGTAGTCGAACGAGTCGTCCCAATCCAGGGTGCCGAGCAGGTCGGCGAGGCGCTGCTGCTCCCGGCGGGCGATGAATTCCTGCAGCGCCTTGGTGACGGCCGCTTTCTTGGTCGGCTCGCCACTGATGCGCAATGCCCGTTCCAGCAGTTCGGGATCGATTGCGAGATTGGTCGCCATGGTCGCGGCTTGTGTGTCATGTGATGTGTAGGATTCTACACATACTGGAAGAGCGGCGAGCCGCCGGCTAGCCCAGGGCGAGCTGCCCCAGCGCCTCATCCAGCCGCGCGACCGTGCGATCGACATCGTGCAGCTTGTCGAGCCCGAACAGGCCGAGCCGGAAAGTGCTGAAGTCCGCCGGTTCGTCGCACTGCAGCGGCACGCCGGCCGCGGTCTGCAGGCCGAGGGCGAGGAACTTGCTGCCGGAGCGGATCCCGGGGTCATCGGTGTAGCTGACGACCACGCCGGGCGCTTCGTAGCCGGGCGCCGCCACGCTCGGGAAGCCCCGGCGGGCGAGTACCGCGCGCACCTTGTCGCCGAGTTCCTGCTGCTCGGCGCGGACTTTGTCGAAGCCGTACTGCTTCGTCTCGCGCATCGCGTCGCGCACTCGCGTGAGCGCATCGGTGGGCATGGTGGCGTGATAGGCATGGCCGCCACCCTCGTAGGCTTCCATGATCTGCAGCCATTTGCGCAGGTCGCAGGCGAAGCTCGAACTGCTGGTCTGCTCGATGCGCTGGCGCGCCGTCTCTCCGAGCATCACGAATGCGCAGCAGGGCGAGCCGCTCCAGCCCTTCTGCGGCGCGCTGATCAGGATGTCGATCCCGATCGCGGCCATGTCCACCCATATCGTTCCCGAGGCGATGCAGTCGAGCACGAACATCCCGCCCGCCGCGTGGGTGGCGTCGGCGACCTTGCGCAGATAATCGTCGGGCAGGATCAGGCCGGCGGCCGTCTCGACATGCGGCGCGAAGACCAGATCCGGCTTCTCGCGCGCGATCGTGGCGACGACCTCGTCGATCGGCGGCGGCGCGAACGGCGCCTGCCTGCCGTCGCGCACCGGCCGTGCCTTGAGCACGAGGGATTCGGACGGAATGCCGCCCATCTCGAAGATCTGCGTCCACCGGTAGCTGAACCAGCCGGTGCGGATCACCAGGCATTTGCGGCCGTGGGCGAACTGGCGCGCGACCGCTTCCATCCCGAAGCTGCCGCTGCCAGGGACCACGATCGCGGATCGGGCGTGGTAGACCTCCTTCAGGGTTGCCGAAATGTCGCGCATCACATGCTGGAACTTCTGCGACATGTGGTTCAGCGCGCGGTCGGTGAACACCACCGAATACTCGAGCAGGCCGTCGGGATCGACATCGGGCAGCAGGCCGGGCATGGTGTCTCCGTGTTTCGAGCCGGGGTTCCGGCAGCTTAGCACTGGGCATGTCCGCGACGGGCGATGAACGGGATTCGCGAGGGTCGACCCGTCCATCATCAAACTTGGCGATGCACGCCGGCCGGGTCCGGTAGACCATCATGCCCTGCGTGTTTCGAGAAACCAGGGGGCGAATCGTGTACCGCGGTCGCAAAGTGGCGTCCCGCCCATCGGTTACCTGGAGTCGGGCCTTGCACGGCTGCTGTCACAGTAGCGAGGCACAGGCGTGACACCAACAGCCGGGCAGCACTTTCCAGTCTCGTTCGCTCAGCAGCGACTGTGGTTTCTCGAGCAGCTCGCGCCTGGCTCGCCGGCGTACGCCATTCCCGTCACCTTGCGGCTGAGCACGGCCGTGGACGTGGCGGCACTGCGCCGCAGCGTGAACGAGATCGTCCGTCGGCACGAAGTGCTGCGGACGCGATTCGAGATGGTCGACGGCGAGCTTCGCCAGGTTGTCCAGGATGTCTCGATCGAGCTGCCGGTTGTCGATCTCGATCAGGCTGCCGGCCCGGACGAGATCGGTCGGCGGCTCGCCTTCGAGGCCGGACGTCGCTTCGATCTCGGCACCGGGCCGCTGATCAGGGCGACGCTGTTCCGACTCGGCCCCCACGATCATCTGCTGGCGGTCATCCTCCATCACACCGTGGCGGACGGATGGTCGGTGGGCGTCTTCTTCGATGAGCTGACGGAGATCTATCCCGCCTTCGTCCAAGGGCTGCCATCGCCGCTGCCCGAACTCAGCCAGCAGTACGCCGACTATGCGGTCTGGCAGCGCGAGCAGTTGCGCGGGACGGTGCTGGAGCGGGAGCTGGCGTACTGGCGCACGCAACTGGCCGGCCTGCCGATTCTGCCTCTACTGCGCTCCGAGGGACCTTTGCACGCGTCCTCTCCGGATGCCGCCGCCTCTCCGGCCGCCACCTCTCCGGCCTCCGCCACGACCACCCGATCAATGATCATCGGGGCGGCAACCGAGGCGCAACTGGCCGCTCTGGGGCGCGACCAAGGCGCGACGCTGTTCATGAGCCTGCTGGCCGTCTTCGAGTCGCTGCTGCAGCGTGCCACCGGCGCCCGGGACTTCGGCGTCGGCACGGTGATCGCCAACCGGACGCGGGTGGAAACCGAGGGACTCATCGGCTGCTTCGTCAACACCTTGATCATCCGGGCGGCGATCGAGGAGAGCGATAGCTTCCAGACGCTGCTCGGCCGGGTCAAGGACACCACGCTGGACGCCTACAGCCATCAGGAGCTGCCGTTCGAGCGGATCGTCGAGGACCTGCGACCGCCCCGTGAGGCTGGTCGCAACCCCCTGGCGCAGGTCCTGTTCTCCGTCCACAACACGCCGCCGGTCACCCGACAGATCGATGCGCGGCAGGACCGGCAGGACTGGGAGGTCGACCGCGGGACAGCCAACTTCGACCTCACGGTGGATCTGTGGAGCACGCCGGACGGTCTGCAGAGCCGTTGGCAGTGCCGGCCGGAGGCTGCCTCGGCAGCGCAGATCGATCAACTGATGGCGCGGTTCGCGGCCCTGGTGGAGGCGGTCGTCGCCCAGCCGCATGAACGACTGGCGGATCTGCTCCCCGTGCCGGGGTCTGATCGTAGCGCACTGTTGGCGCAGGGCCGTGGACCGGTCGTCGCCTACCCGCAGGTGCCGGTCCACCGCCTGATCGCCGAGCAGGCAACGGAGTACCCCGACCGCGTGGCTGCCGTCAGCGACGCGGGCACGGTGAGCTACGCGCGGATGCAGGCTCAGGCCGATGGCGTGGCCGCCGCCCTCGACGGTCGGGTCGAGCCGGGCGAGATCGTCGCCATCTGCCTGCCGTCGTCGCCAGGTCTGGGCGCGGCCCTGCTCGGTGTCCTGGCAGCCGGCGCAGTCTTCCTGATCCTGGATCCGGGTGATCCGCCCGCGCGGCGTGCCCAATTGATCCGGCTGGCAGGTACCCGGCTGGTGATCACCGACGCCGGGATGTCGTCTCGCTTCGACCCGAATCTGCTGACGGTGCTCGATCTCGCCGACCTGGTCGAGAACCACGGCATCGAGGGCGCGGTGCGACCATCGTCGGCAGCGACGGCCGACGATCCTGCGTACCTGGTCTTCACCTCCGGGTCGACCGGGGCGCCGAAGGGAGTGCTGATCTCCCACGGCGCGCTGAGCAACCACTGCCGGGCAGTCGCCGAACGCTACGAGCTCGGTCCGCGCGACCGGTCGATCCAACTGGCGCCGCTGGGCTTCGACGTCGTCCTCGAGGAGCTGCTGCCGCTGTGGACGAGCGGGGGGAGCGTGTGCTTCCCCGCCGGTCAGGGCGCGATCTCGCTAGCCACCCTGACCCGCCAGCTACGAAGCGAACAGATCTCGGTGCTGAACATCGCGTCCTCCTACTGGCACGAGTGGGTCGATCATCTCGAGCGCACCGGCCAGCAACTGCCGGTCTCGCTGCGTCTCGTGGTCTGCGGCAGCGAGCGCGCGGCCACCCGCAAGCTGCGTCGATGGCAGCGCCTCGTCGGGCCACGGGTGCGCTGGATGAACGCCTACGGGGTGGCGGAGGCGACCATCACCGCGACCACTTGTGAACCTCCGTATCCGCTGCCGGACGACTATCCGGCCGTGGTGCCGATCGGCTGGCCGCTGGCGAACATCCAGGCGTACGTGCTGGACGACGCGGGGGAGCCGGTCCTGGCCGGCGCCGACGGCGAACTGTGCCTGGCGGGAGCCGGGATCGGCTTGGGCTACCTCGACCAGCCCGAACTGACCGGGCAGCAGTTCCGCCCCTCGCCGTTCGATGCCCAGCCCGGTGCCCGGCTCTACCGGACCGGCGATCTGGCCCGCTTCGGACCCGACGGCACGCTGCAGTTTCTCGGCCGCCGCGACACCCAGGTCAAGGTCCACGGTTTCCGGGTCGAGCTCGCCGAGATCGAGGCCCGACTGCTCGACTATCCGGGCGTCAGCGAGGCGGTCGTCGTCCCCGAGCAGAGCGCTGGTGCGCCGGGCGAGGCCGCGGAGCTCGCCTGCGATGCGGCGGATCGTTTGGTGGCCTATCTCGTCGGTGACGATCTGGACTGCGACGCGCCCGCCGCCATTCGGGCGTACCTGCGGCAGCGGCTCCCCGGGCATCTGATGCCGGGGGCACTGACCGTGCTGTCGAGCCTGCCCAGAACCGCGACCGGCAAGGTCGACCGCGCGGCTCTGCGGGCAGGAGCTGTTCAAGGGTCGGCTGTCCAACGGGCTGTCAAACGGACGGATGCGCGGGAACCGGGCTCCATGACCGATCCCGTCGCCCCGCGAACCGAGCGCGAGGCCCAACTCACGAGGCTCTGGGCCCAGGCGCTGGAGGTGCCCGCGGTTGGCGTCCTCGACGACTTCTTCGCCCTCGGCGGTCATTCTCTGCTCGCGATGCGACTCGTCTCGGCCATCCAGGCCGAGCTCGGCATCGAGGTCCCGCTGCGTACCGTCTTCGACGCGCCGACGGTGGCCGGCCAGGCAGCGGCCATCGAGATGCTGATCGAGGATGGCGACGGTAAGCGCATGGCCGAGGCGATCGGCAGCGACCCGGTGACCGCGACCAGCCCGCTCTCCTACGCTCAGCGACGGCTCTGGTTCCTCGACCAGTTGGCGCCCGGATCGGCCTTCTACAACATGCCGATCGTGCTCCGGCTCCGGCACCAGGTCGATGTGCCGGTGCTGGAGCAGACTCTCAACGAGATCGTGCGACGCCATGCGGTGCTGCGCACCACCTTCAGCGTCCGCGACGGCGAGCCGGTCCAGCAGGTCGCGCCGACCCACACCGTGCATGTCGATGTCACCGACCTGCGGCACCTCGGCGACGAAGAACGAGAGGCCGAGGCGCAACGGCTAGCGACGGCCGAGTCCCGCCGGCCGTTCGACCTGTCCCGCGGTCCGATGATTCGTGCCGGGCTGCTGCGGCTCGGCGAGCAGGACGGCATGCTGCTGCTCACCCTGCATCACATCATCTCCGACGGCTGGTCGCTGGGCGTGCTGTTCCGGGAGATCTCGGTGCTGTACGACGCCTACGCCGACGGCCGACCGTCACCGCTGCCCGCGCTCCCCATCCAGTACGCCGACTACGCCAGGTGGCAGCGCGGCTGGTTGCAGGGCGAGGTGCTGGCGCGCCAGCTCGACTACTGGACCGGACAGCTCCGCGGCCTGCCGGACCTGGTGCTGCCGACCGATCGGCCGGCCCCGGCTGTCGCGACGTTTCGGGGTGCGCGGCGGTTCTTCTCGCTCGACGCCGACCTCGTGCCCGGCGTCGAGGACCTGGCCAAACGCACCGACACCACCTTGTTCATGGTGCTGCTCGCCGCCTTCCAGGTCCTGATGAGCCGCTACAGCGGCCAGGCCGACTTTCCGGTCGGGGTGCCGATCGCGAACCGCGTGCGTCAGGAGACCGAGGGCTTGATCGGTTTCTTCGTCAACACCCTGGTGTTGCGCGCGGATCTGTCGGGCGACCCCAGTTTCCACCAGCTCCTGGCCCGCGTGCGGGAGACCTCGCTGGCCGCGTTCGAGCATCAGGACCTGCCTTTCGAGCGGCTGGTGGAAGAGCTGCATCCCCGCCGCGACGCTGGCCGGTCCCCGTTGGTCCAGGTGATGTTCGCGCTGCAGAATGCGCCGGAGGCGGACATTTCGACCACCGGGTCGGTGGAAGTGGTGGAGGTCGAGCGGGGTACCGCGAACTTCGATCTCGTTCTCGACCTCTGGCTGCGAGGGGGCGAGCTCGGCGGCCGGCTGGAGTACAGCACCGAGCTCTTCGATGCCGCCAGGATGGAGCGGCTGCTCGGCCACTATCGGAATCTGCTGACCGCGGCTGTCGAGCGACCGGACGAGCCCGTCACGACGCTGCCGCTGCTGACCGAGGAGGAACGGCAAGAGCTGGCCGACTGGAACCGGACCGACACCGACTACCCGGCCGATGCCTTGCTCAGCGAGCAGTTCGAGAACCAGGCCCGGATGGCGCCGGGAGCGCCGGCGCTGCGATACGCGACGGAGTCGCTCACCTACGGCGAGCTGAACGCCCGCGCGAACCGGCTGGCCCGGCTGCTGCGGTCCCAGGGCGTTCGTCCCGCGGATCGGGTCGCGATCCACCTGGCGCCCTCGGCCCGGCACATCGTCGCCATGCTGGCGATCCTCAAGGCCGGTGCCGTGTACGTGCCGCTCGATCCGTCCTACCCGGCGGCACGGCTGAAGCTGATGATCGACGATGCACGGCCCCGGGTGGTCCTGACCAGCGCCGACCTGGCCGGGTCGCTGCCGACCAGCGACGCGGCGGTGCTGGACCTGGATGCGGCCACTGCCGCGCTGGCTCGGCAAAGTGCCGACGACCTCGCGATGCCGGGGAGCGCCGGCGATCCGGCATACGTGATGTACACCTCGGGCTCGACCGGGACGCCCAAGGGCATCGTGATCCCGCAGCGGGCGATCACCCGGCTGGTGCGCTGCACTAACTACCTCCAGATCACCGCTTCCGATCGGGTCGCGCAGGCGTCGAACCTGTCTTTCGACGCAGCGACTTTCGAGGTGTGGGGAGCGCTGCTGAACGGCGCCGAGCTCGTCGGGCTAGCCAAGGACGTGCTGCTGTCCGCGACGCCATGCGAGGCGTTCCTGCGGGAGCACGCCGTCACCACGATGTTCGTGACTACCGCGGTGTTCAACCAGCTCGCCCGCGAGCGCCCGACCGCCTTCAGCTCGCTGGCGACCCTCCTGGTCGGCGGTGAGGCAGCCGATCGGAACCGGATGCGGGACGTCCTGGCAAGCGACCCGCCGAGCCGCTTGCTGCACGTCTACGGGCCGACCGAATGCACGACGTTCGCCACCTGGCATCAGCTCTGTCTGGCTGACCTGGACAGCACCGCCGTGCCGATCGGACGCCCGGTCGCCAACACGCGTGGCCACGTGCTGGACGAGCATCGGCAGCCGGTGCCGATCGGGGTGGTCGGCGAGCTCTATCTCGGCGGGCCCGGTCTTGCGCTGGGATACCTGGGGAAACCCGAGCGGACCGACGAGGTCTTCGAACAGACGCCGTGGGGACGGCTCTATCGCACCGGCGATCTGGTTCGGCTGCGGTCTGACCTGGCGCTCACGTTCGTCGGTCGTCGTGACAGCCAGATCAAGCTCCGAGGACATCGGATCGAGCTCGAGGAGATCGAGGCGGCCCTGCTGGCCGATGTCGCCGTACGCGAGGCGAAGGTGGTGCTGCAGACCGGTCACGACGACCGCCGGATCGTCGCGTACGTCGTGCTCGATCCGAATGACGGCCAGCCGCCGGCGCCAACGGAAAGCCGGGTACGCGAGTGGCAGCAGATTTACGACGAGGTCATCTACGACACCCTGGAGGAGTCAGGCAGCGGGTTGCCCGAGGGGGCCGGAACCCCTGGCACATTCAACATCACCGGCTGGATCAGCAGCTACACCGGCCAGCCGATCGCCGCCGAGGAGATGCTGGAGCAGGTCGATCAGACCGTCGAGCTCATCCTGGCCGCTACGCCGGTCTCGTCCCCCGCGGTGCTGGAGATCGGTTGCGGGACCGGACTGCTGCTGTTCCGTCTCGTCGGCTCCGCACGCCACTACGTGGCAACCGACTTCTCCCGCACCGCCCTGGACTACGTCGAGCGCCACCTGGATCCCGACGCGGCCCGGTCGGTCACGCTCCTGGAACGTGGCGCAGACGACTTCAGCGGGCTGGCGGACCAGCGCTTCGACCTGGTGATCCTGAACTCGGTGGTCCAGTACTTTCCGTCGGCGCGCTATCTGCGTGACGTACTGGACAAGGCCATCTCGGTGCTCGAGCCCGGTGGCTCGATCTTCCTCGGCGACATCCGCAACCTTGCGCTGCTCGACGCGTTCCACGCAGCGGTCGAGCTGCATCAGGCGCCGAACGGGACCTCGACCGGCGAGCTGCGCGCTCGTGTGCGCCAGCAGGCCGCGGCCGAGCGGGAGTTGCTGGTTGCCCCGCAGCTTTTCCACGCGTTCGCCGCCGGCCAGCCCTCGATTGCCGAGGTGACCATCACCCCGAAGCGGGGTCGCGCCTGCAACGAGCTCACCCAGTTCCGCTACGACGTGGTGCTGTCCACCGCGTCGCCGGCGGTTCCCGCCAACGCACTGCCTGGACGGGACTGGACCGAGCACGGGCTCAGCGTGCCTCGGCTCCGGCAGCAACTGCGCGACGAGGCGCCGGAGGTGCTGCGCGTGGCGCGGATCCCGAACGCCAGGACCGAACGTGCGGTGTCGGCACTCCGCTGCCTCGACCAGGACCCGCCGGCGACAGCCGGCGAGCTTCGGCGCGCGCTCGACCAGTTGCCGATGGTCGGGGTCGACCCGGAGGACCTGTGGGCGCTGTGCGACGATGTGCGGTACGCCGTCGACCTGAGCTGGACCGAGGGGCGCAGCGACGGGGCGTTCGACGTGACGTTCCGCCGTCGCGATGCCCTCGAATCGGCCTGCCATGACACCGGGGAGCCGGCTGCCTCGATGGACCCGACGGACCCAACGGACCCAACGGACCCAACGGATTCGACGGATTCGACGGATTCGACGGATTCGACGGATTCGACGGATTCGACGGATTCGACCTGGGCCGGGTACACCAACCATCCCGAGTCGGCCGGGAGCGGCCACGAACGCATCCCGCGGCTCCGTGAGGCGCTGCAGCAGCGGATGCCCGACTACATGGTGCCGAGCGCTTTCGTCGTGCTGGGCCAGCTTCCGATCACGCCGAACGGCAAGATCGATCTCGCGGCGCTGCCGGCACCGGACACCAGCCGGCCGGTGCTGACCGGCGGCTACCTGGCGCCGCGCAGCCCGCTGGAGCAGGTGCTGGCCGACCACTGGGCCGCCGTCCTGAGGCTCGATCGAGTCGGCGTCAGCGACGATTTCTTCGAGCTGGGTGGACACTCGCTGCTTGCCACCCAGGTGGTGGCACGATTGTCCGACACGCTCGGCTACCCGGTGAGCTTGCGGATGATGTTCGCGCATCCGACCGTGGCCGAGCTCGCCGTCGCACTGGCGGCCGAGGCCGAGCCGGACCATCCGTTGGGGCGCGACGGTGCCGGCGCCCATCACCGGATCGGGCGACGTCCGGGATCCGGGCTGGCGCCGCAGTCGTATTCGCAGCAGCGGCTGTGGCTGCTCGAGGCGCTCCAGCCCGGCACGCCGATCTATACCGTCCGTGCTGCGGTCCGGATGACCGGGAGGGTGGACGAGGCAGTGCTGGCTCGCAGCCTGCGTGAGCTGGCCCGCCGGCACGAGTCGCTGCGTACGACCTTCGCCGTGCTCGACGGTCAGCCGGTGCAGCTCGTCGCACCACCGGGGGAGGTCGAGCTGACCGTGGTGGAGATCGAGGCGCCCACCCAGGACGAACGCGACCGCCTGCTCTGGGCGCGGGCGAACGAGGAGGCCGACCATCGGTTCGACCTGTCGGTCGGTCCGCTGTTCCGGGCAACCCTGCTGCGAGATGGGCCGGTCGACCCGGTCGTGCTGCTGACCATGCATCACATCGTCGCCGATGGGTGGTCGGTGGGCATCCTGCTGCGCGAGCTTGCCACGATCCAGGCCGCCTTCGCCTGCGGCGAACCGTCGCCGCTTCCGGACCTGCCAATCCAGTATGCCGACTACGCGTACTGGCAGCAGCGGTCCACGGCAAACGGGGCGCTCCGCGATCAACTGGCCTACTGGACGAAGCAAGTCGAGCAGCTACCCTCATTGGACCTGCCGTCGAGCCGGCCCCGGCCGGCCGTACCTGGGCTGGCGGGCGCCCGTGAGCAGGTCGTGCTCTCCGAGTCGGCGACCGCCGCGCTCACCGGGCTGAGCCGACGCGAGGGCGCCACGATGTTCATGACGCTGGTCGCGGCGTGGCAGATCGTGCTTGGCCGGCTGAGCGGCCAGGACGATTTCGGGATCGGCACCCCGATCGCCAACCGCACCCGGGCCGAGACCGAGGGCATCGTCGGGTTCTTCCTCAATACCCTCGTGCTTCGGGCGGACCTGAGCGGCGACCCGACCGTCCGTGAACTGCTGGCCCGCGTTCGCGAGACGACCATGGAGGCGTTCGCAAACCAGGACCTGCCGTTCGAGCGGCTGCTGGAGGCGGTACGTCCGCCGCGCGATCCCAGTCGGACGCCGCTGTTCCAGGTCTTCCTCAACCTGCTCAACTTCGCCGACGAGCGGCTCAACCAGCCGATGACGTTCGGCGAGGCGCCGCCTGCCGATGAGTACGCGCAGTTCGATCTCACCCTCTATGCCGGCGTGCAGGATCATCGTCTGCAGTTGCATCTGGTGTATCGGACCGACCTCCACGACAGGGCGACTGCCCGCCGGCTGCTCGGCTATCTGAGCGTCGTGCTCGCGCAGGTCGCGCTTGATCCGGATCGTCGGATCTCCGCGGTGCCGATGCTGCCGCCGGACACGCGCTGGCGGGAGCAGGGTCGCCGCCGACCGGTTTTGCCCGAGGTGCCGTACGAGCCGTTCGAAGCCGCCGAGATCGAGCAGTCGGTCTGCGCGCGACTCGCTGCCCAGGTCCGTCGGCACCCGGATCGGATCGCGATCCAGACCGCCGCGACGACATGGACCTATCGGCAGCTCTGGCGGCGGGTGCGGCGGATGGTGTCGGCGGTCCGCCGGGCCACCCCTGCCGAGGCCGCACGGGTCGCGGTGCTTTGCGATCACGACGCGCCGATGGTGCTCGCGCTGGTGGCGATCCTGGAGGCCGGTCTGGCGTACGTACCGCTGGATCCCGCGCACCCGGTCGACCGGCTGGCGGCGCTGGTCGAGGACGCCCAGGTCGATCTGGTGGTCGCTGGCCGGGGAAACATCGCCACCGCGCAGTTGATCCGCGGGTCTTGTCCGACATTGGTCGTCGAGGACGAGGGCCGGGTCGATGCGGAGGAGGACGCGGATCCGGATCCGGCCAGCTCCGCGGTCAGCCCGGACGCGATCGCGTACCTGCTCTATACGTCCGGCACCACGGGGCGGCCGAAGGGCGTGATCCAGAACCACCGCAACCTGCTGCACCACATCCGCGCGTACACCAACGGCCTGCACCTGGGGCCGCAGGACCGGCTGGCGCTGCTCGCGTCGTACAGCTTCGACGCGGCGGTGATGGACATCTACGGTGCGCTGCTCAACGGCGCCACGCTGTGCCTGTATGACATACGGCGCGAGGGCCTGCCGGGCCTGCCGCGCTGGCTGACCGGGCAGCGCATCACGATCTACCACTCCACTCCCACGGTCTTCAGACAGGTCTTCGACGATCCGCAGGGCAATGCCGCCTGCCTGGGGTCGTCCACGCTTCGAATGGTGGTGCTCGGCGGCGAGGAGGTCCGGGCCGCCGACCGGGACTTGTTCGCTGCCGCCAGCCCGCCCGACTGCCTGCTCGTCAATGGGCTCGGGCCGACCGAGTCGACGCTGGCGTTGCAGTGGCTGCTCGATCGCCATGCTCCGGTCGACGGTCGGACCGTGCCGGTTGGATACCCGGTGGAGGACACCACGGTGCGGGTGCTGAACGAGTCGGGAGTGGAAGTCGACGTCTACGGGGTCGGCCGGATCGTGATCGAGAGCCGGTACCTGGCTCTCGGCTACTGGCGGCGGCCGGAGCAGACGCGCGCGGTATTCCGTCCCTCGGTCGCCGATCCGGGAATCCGACGCTACGACACCGGCGATCTGGGGCGCAGGCTCCCCGACGGCTCGATCGCCTACGCGGGTCGGCGAGACCGGCAGCTCAAGATCCGTGGTCAGCGGGTCGAGGTCGGCGAGGTGGAGGCGTTGCTCGTCGCGCATCCTGCCGTCAGCGACGCCCTGGTCACCGTCGTCGATGCGCCGACGGCAGGTCCGGCAGCAGGTCCGGTGCTGGTCGGATATGTCCAGTGCCGCCGCGAGTGCAGCGCGACGTCAGCCGAGCTGCGGGAGCACCTGCGTCGGATGCTCCCGGCGCATATGGTCCCTGCCGCGATCGTCACCCTCGATGCGCTGCCGGTCACCGTGACCGGCAAGGCCGACCGGCGTGCGCTGCCGGTTCCCGATCTGTCAGCGTCCGCGTCCAGCCGGCGGACTGCGCCTCGTTCCGACCTGGAGCGCGCGCTGGCGGGCTTGTTCGCCGCCGTGCTGTGCCGGCCCGAGGTCGGTATCACCGACGACTTCTTCGCGCTCGGCGGGCACTCGCTGCTCGCCACCCAACTGCTTTCACGGGTGCGGTCGACCCTCCTGATCGAGCTGCCGCTCCGGGTGCTGTTCGAGCATCCGACCGTGGCCGGCCTGGCCGCCGTGATCGAGCACGGTCCGCCACCAACGACACCTACCGGATGACAGCCATGCAGATGCCACAGCACCCCGATATCACCTTGTCGGAGACAAGCAGCGGAGAGGTCACCCTCAGCATCGACTCCGGCCAGGCGATGCAGGGCTGGGAGAAGGCGCTGATGGAGGAGTCCGCCGACCTGCTCTGCCAGTTCGGCACGAGCTTCGTCGAGGCGGGCCTGGGGCTGGGCCTGTCGGCGCTGCGCATCGCCGGGCAGCCGACGACGCGCACGCATGTCGTCGTCGAGCTCTATCGCGAGGTGATCGACCTGTTCGTCCAGCGCCGTCCCGATCGGCCGGCGTCGCTGCAGATCGTGCAGGCCGATTTTTTCGACTACATCAAGAGCGTCCCGCCCGGCAGCCTGGACGGCATCTTCTTCGACCCGGCCCTGCCGACCTCGACCTGGAGCGACGGACCATTCTGGGACGCTGTCGTGCCGACCCTGGTCGACGCGCTGCGGCCCGGCGGCGCCCTGATTCCGTTCTTCTCCACCGTGCCGCAGCTTCGCTGGCAGTATCTCGACTACTTCGATCGCGTGATCGTGCTCCCGCGGGCCTTCACCGCGTACGCCGACACCGGTTATACCTCCGCCACCTCCGGCCGGGCCTACATCCAGTGCTTCGTGAAGGCAGAGCACTGATCCGACCGCGGTGTCAGGCGGTCGCCGACCTTGCCTCGTCAACCCGCTGCTTCAGGTGCGCGAGCGCCTCGTCGACCTGGTCGACGAGGATCACGCACAGGTCACCCGGCTCCAGCCGTGCCAGCGCGTGGTCGATCGCGGCGAATTCGCCGCGTATCTCGGCCTTGTACGATATCCGACTCGCCCCTTCGAGGCCCCGGCGCAGCAGCGCCAGCACTTCGCCGTCGGCGCGGCCGCGCTGCGCGGCATCCTGGTAGAGGACCACGTCGTCGAAGGCGTTACCCAGGATCCGGGTCTGGTCGACGATGTCCTCGTCGCGTCGGTCGCCGGCTCCGCTGATGACCACGGCGCGGCGCCGCGCCGGCATCGCTTCCACCGCCGCGACCAGCGCCTTCATCGCATCGGGGTTGTGCCCGTAGTCGGCGATCAGCGTCGCGCCCCGGTAGTCCATCAGGTTGAAGCGGCCCGGCGCCGTCTCGCTGTCGCTGATGAACCCAGCCAGCGCCTGGCGGATCACGGCCCAGTCGATCCGGCTCGCCCAGGCTGCCGCGACGGCAGCCATGACGTTCTCGACCTGGAAGCCGATGGTGCCGTTGCGGGTCAGCGGCACCTCGGCCAGCGGGATCGCGACATCGCTGCCGCCCTGGCTCGCGACGATGTGGCCATTGCGACGGAACACGACACGGCTGCCGCGTGCGCGCTCGAAGGCCAGCAGCGAGGGGCCGTCGAAATCGTCGAGGGCTGGCGTCGCGCCGCCGAAGTAGATGACCTCGCCGGGACAGGCCTCGGCCATCGCGGCGACCAGCGGGTCGTCGGCATTGAGCACCGCCGCACCGGTCGGTGCGACGTTCTGGACGATGACGCGCTTGAGGACGGCGAGATCCTCGACCGTATGGATGTAGTTCAGGCCGAGATGGTCGCCCTGGCCGATGTTGGTCACGACGGCGACCGAGCAGCGATCGAAGCCGAGCCCTTCGCGCAGCATGCCGCCGCGCGCCGTCTCGAACACGGCCGCGTCGACGCCGGGGTGCATCAGCACGCTGCGCGCGCTCTTCGGGCCGCTGCAGTCGCCGGTGTCGATCAGGTGCTGGCCGACCCGGATGCCGTCGGTGCCGGTGGTGCCGACCCTGAGGCCGGCCTGCTCGAAGATCCTCGCGATCAGCTTGGCCGTCGTCGTCTTGCCATTGGTGCCGGTGACCGCGACGACCGGGATCCGGCCGTCCTCGCCCCGGGTGCCGAACAGGTGATTGATTACCGCGTCGCCGACGGCGCGCCCCTTGCCGAACGACGGCGACAGGTGCATCCGCAGGCCCGGCGCCGCATTGACCTCGACGATGCCGCCCGACTGCTGCTCGAGCGGCGCGAAGACGGTGCGGCAGACGATGTCGACCCCGCAGATGTCCAGGCCGACGGCACGGGCCGCCTCGACGGCGCGTGCCGCCACCTCGGGGTGGACTTCGTCGGTCACGTCGGTCGCCGTGCCGCCGGTGCTCAAGTTGGCGTTGTTGCGCAGGACGACGCGCTGGCCGTGCGGCGGGATCGAATCGAGGGTCAGGTCCTGCAGGGCCAGCCGGGCCAGTGCGATGTCGTCGAGCCGGATCCGCGTCAGCGAGGTCGCGTGGCCGGTGCCGCGGCGCGGGTCACGATTGACCTCGGTGACCAGTTCGGCCACGGTGTGAATGCCATCGCCGACGACGAAGGGCGGCTCGCGCCGCGACGCTGCGATCATCCGGTCGCCGACCACCAGCAGGCGGAAATCGTAGCCGGGGATGTAACGCTCCACGATCATCTGGCTGCCATGCTCGCGCGCCGCCGCGTACGCCTGTTCGAGCTGCTCGCGCGTAGCGATGTTGACGGTGACGCCCCGGCCCTGGTTGCCGTCCCGGGGCTTGACGACGACGCGCCCGCCCAGCGCCTGCATCGCCTCCCAGGCCTCTTCGACGGTGCGGATCGGATAGCCCTGCGGCACCGGCACGCCGGCGGCCTCGAGGATGGCCTTGGACAGTTCCTTGTCCTGGGCGATCGATTCGGCGATGGCGCTGGTGGCGTCGACTTCGGCGGCCTGGATCCGTCGCGCCCGGCTGCCCCAGCCGAACTGGACCAGGCTGCCCTGGGTCAGCCGGCGATACGGTATCCCGCGGGCCACGGCGGCGTCGACGATGGCCCCCGTGCTCGGGCCGAGCCGGATGTCTTCGTCCAGTTCGTGCAGGACCGCGATCGCCGCGGCCGCATCGAAGGCCGCGCCGGCCAGCGTGGCCTCGCAGAGTTCGCGGGCGAAGGCCAGCGCCTTGCGGCCGACGTCCTCCTCGGTGTACTCGACGACGACCTGGTAGACACCGGGTTCGATCGTGGCCGTCGTCAGGCTGAAGGTCACCGGGCAGCCGGCGCGGGCCTGCAGGTCCAGCGTCGCCAATTGCAGGATCCGGGCCAGCGGGACCGGTTCGGCCGGGCCGTCGATCTGCCACTCGTCCATCTGCGGGAAGCGCTCGCGCAGCGCTGCCTCGAAACCGGGGATCCGGTCGACTTCGGTCTCTTCGGGGAGGCAGCGCACGAGGGCTTCGACGGCCGTGCGCCGCGTCCACAGGTTGGGGCCGCGCAGGGCGCGGATGCGTTCAATGTCCATCGATTACTCTTCCTCGGCCTCAGGCCGCGGCGCTCCTGTGATCGGTCGCGGCCTGGCGCGGCGTCTGGCCCGGCGGCATCATCGGCGAGAGGATCGGAACGAAGCTGAGGATGCCCGCCATCAGCCGCTCACGGGGCATGCCCAGGCCGACGGCCGCCGCGACCGCGGCGAGCAGGTTCGACGGATCGACCGATCCGCGCCACTGGCCGCCGGCAAGCGTCGATCCCAGGTCGCAGAGAACCTCGCGGCTCGTCTCGTCGATGAGGACGATCTTCTGCCCGTCGAGAACGACCGCGCGTCCACCACCGGCGCAGTGTTCGCGTACCGCCTCCAGCGACGGGTCCGTGGCATAGAAGATCACGGAGCCGATGCACAGCTCCGCCATCGAGACGATCATCGGTTCGTGGGCATTGAGGACGGCGGCGCCTTCCTCGAGCACCACGTCGACCTGGGTGCGCATCACCTTCCAGATCTGCTCCGGCGAATCGAGATACTTGTCCGGCAGGGCGAGCCCGGGATCGAAATCGGTCACGATGCCGACCTGGCACCAGTCGTAGGCCATTCCCTCGCCGGCGATCATCATGGGCGGGCTCTCGATCACCGCCGCCTCGACCGCGCGGTTGCGCAGCAGCCGGCTCGCGATGTCGTGGCGGGTGCCGTCGCCCCGCTCGAGCACGCGCCGGTCTATCGTCAGCCCGCCGGTCGTCGCGACCCCGACCTTGTAGCCGGCCACGCCGAGCAGATGCGCGACGAGCTGGGCGACCGGGCCGCTCTTGTGGACGCCGCAGACCCCGACCAGTGGAATCCTGCCATTCGAGCCGGCCGGGAACAGGTGCTCGGCGATCGCTTCGCCGACCGCCCGCGGCTCGCCGCTGGCTGGCTTCAGGTGCATCAGCAGCCCGGGGCCGGCGTTGACCTCGACGATGGCGCCGCGCGTCCGCGACAGCGGCTGAGAGATGTCGTCGGTGACCAGGTCGATGCCGGCGATGTCCAGGCCGATCGTGCGCGCCGCGAGTACGCACAGGTCGGCGACGCTGGGATGGACGTCGTCGGTGCAGTCGTTGGCGACGTTGCCGTTGCGCTGGATCAGCACACGCCGGTCCTCGGCCGGGATGCCGTCGGGCGTCAGCCCCTGGCGCTCGAGATCGAGCTGGACGGCGGAGTCGATGCGGACCGGGTTCAGCGGATGGTCTTCGGTGCTGCCGCGGCGCGGATCGGTGTTGAGCTGGGTCTCGATCAACTGCAGGACGGTGCTGCGGCCGTCGCCGGTGACCCAGGCGCTCTCACCGCGAGCCGCGGCGACCATCCGGTTGCCGACGACGAGCAGCCGATGCTCGTCGCCGCTGACGTGGCGCTCGACCAGCACGCCGCTGCCTTCTTTCTCGGCGACGACGAAGGCCCGCTCGACCTCCTCCCGCGTGAACAGATTCGTGATGACGCCCCGGCCGTGGTTGCCGTCGTAGGGCTTGACGACGACGGGGACCCCGATGTCCTCGGCCGCGGCCCAGGCATCGGCGGCGCCATCGACGAGACGCCCTTCGGGCACCGGCACGCCGACCGACGCGAGCAGCTGCTTGGTCAGGTCCTTGTCGCGGGAGATGCCTTCGGCGATCGCGCTGGTCAGGTCGGTCTCGGCCGTCCAGATCCGGCGCATCTTCGCGCCGTAGCCGAGCTGGACCAGATTGCCGTCGTTGAGCCGGATGCTCGGGATCTTGCGCGCGGTCGCCGCCGCGACGATGCAGTTCGTGCTCGGGCCGAGCGTCAGCCGTTCGGTCATGTCGCGCAGCCGTTCGACCGTCGCGGCCAGGTCGTAGGGCTCGTCGTTGATCATCGCCATCAGCAGGTCGCGGGCGGCGACGAGGGCCGCGCGGGCGACATCGTCCTGCCAGGCGCTGACGACCACCTTGTACTGGCCGCGTATCGGGATCTCACGGGCCCGGCCGAAGCCGCCGCGCATGCCGGCCAGGCCGAACAGCTCCAGCGTCAGGTGCTCCATGATGTGGCCGGGCCAGGTGCCTTCGTGCAGGCGCCGGACGAAGCCGCCGTATTCCTCGTAGCTGCACCGGTGTTCCATCAGGCCGGGCAGCAGCCGGACGAGGCGGTCGGTCAGGCCGGGAATCCGGTCCGACGGATAGTCCTCCAGTTCGCCGATGTCGACCAGGGCCTCGATGACCGGATCCCAGGTCCAGAGGTTCGGGCCCTTCAGGCTCGTGATACTCAGTATCTCGATCGGCTTCTTCTTGTTCATGGCGAGAGATTTTCACAGAGTTGGCGTCCCCAGGGCGTAACGCGGATCACGCTGCTTGTGACATGGGTGGCAGAATCTACCGTTTTGCGCGTCTCGTCCCGTCCCGTCCCCCCCGTCCCATCCATGCCTGCCGCGTCAATCCTTTCGACCGACGATCTGCCCAGCCGCTGGCGTGAGCGTGTACTGGCCGTACTGTCGGGCCCCGAGCGCCTGCTCGCGATCGTCGAAACGGATCTCGACGATCGCTTGCATTTTGCCGAGGGGCTGGTGGTGCTGACGAGCCGGCATGTCTATTGCTGGGCGCCGGAAGGTGGGGGCGCTGCGGGTGATGCCGGGGGTACGTGTGGCATCGCTGGTAACGGTGGTACCGGCGATACCGTTGACAGGAGGGGGCAGGGGGCCGGATTGAGGGCGAGTACAGGAGCTGGCGACGTCCCCGCCGGGAATGACCCCACCGGATCCTGGTCGTGCAGCGACGGCATCGGGCTGAACCACTTCGATCACGCCGGCGTGGCCACCCTCGAACTGGTCGGCGGAGGCCGGCGCCTGGCCTGCTGGCGCTTCACGTTGGGCCGCGATCCGGCAGCGATCCGGCTGGTACGAGCGTTCGAATCGCTGAACGCCAATGGTGCGAACGCCTTCGAATCCGGCAGTCGCGTCACCGACGAGGCCGCGTCGGACGGGGCTGGTGGAAGAGGCGCCAGGGAAGAAAGGGGCGAGAGGGGCCAAAAGGGCCGGAGGGACAAGAGGGACGAGAAGGACGAGAAGGACGAGAAGGAAGAGGAGGCCGACGGGATCGACGGCGCCGACGGAGCGTCGGCCGAGGAAGAGACTCCGTCGACCTGGGTGCTGTTCCGGTTGTGGCGCTTCGCCCGGCCGTACAAGGCGCAACTGCTGCTCGGCTTCGTGCTGACGGTCGCCGCGACCGGCTTCACCCTGGTCCCGCCGTACCTGACGATGCCGCTGATGGACCAGGTGCTGATCCCGTACCAGAACGGTACTCCGATCGACTTCGACCGGGTCCGCCTCTACCTCGGCGCCCTGCTGGCGGCGGCCATCCTCGCCTGGATCCTGGGCTGGGCACGAACCTGGGTGCTGGCCCGGGTCAGCGAGCGGATCGGCGCCGACCTGCGCACGACGACCTTCGCCCACCTGATGCATCAGTCGCTCGAATACTTCGGCGGCAAGCGCACCGGCGATCTGATGGCCCGGATCAGCAGCGAGACCGATCGGATCAACCTGTTCCTGTCGCTGCAGGCGCTCGATTTCGCGACCGATTGCCTGATGATCGCGATGACGGCCGTCATCCTGTTCTCGATCAACCCGACGCTGGCCCTGGTCACCCTGGTGCCGTTGCCGTTGATCATCTGGCTGATCCACCTGGTGCGCGATCGGCTCAAGCACGGCTTCGAGAAAGTCGACCGGATCTGGGCCGAGGTGAACAACGTCCTGGCCGACACCATCCCGGGCGTGCGCGTCGTCAAGGCCTTCGCCCAGGAAGCGCGCGAGATCGAGCGCTTCCGCGAAGCGAACCAGCGCAACCTGCAACTGAACGACCGCGTCAATAAGGTCTGGTCGCTGTTCTCGCCGACCGTCACGCTGCTGACCGAGGTCGGCCTGCTCGTGATCTGGATCTTCGGAATCTGGCTGGTCTCGAAGGACGAGATCACCGTCGGCGTGCTGACGGCCTTTCTGACCTACATTGGGCGTTTTTACGTCCGGCTCGACTCGATGAGCCGGATCGTCTCGTTCACGCAGAAGGCCGCGGCCGGTGCGAAGCGGATCTTCGACATACTCGACCAGGTGTCCAGCGTGCCCGAGCCGGCCAATCCCGTTCACCTGCCGGAGGTCACGGGGCGCATCGCGATCGACCGCGCGGGCTTTCGCTACGGCAGCCGGACCGTGATCCGCAACCTGAGCCTGACCATCGAGCCCGGCGAGATGATCGGCCTCGTCGGCCACAGCGGCTCGGGCAAAAGCACGTTGGTCAACCTGATCTGCCGTTTCTACGACGTGACCGACGGCGCGATCCGGCTCGACGGCGTCGACATCCGCTCGCTGCCGGTCTCCGAATACCGCGCGAACATGGGCCTGGTCCTGCAGGAGCCCTTCCTGTTCTTCGGCACCATCGCCGAGAACATCGCCTACGGCCGGCCGGATGCCAGGCGCGAGGAGATCATCGCCGCCGCGCGCGCGGCCCACGCCCACGAATTCATCCTGCGGCTGCCCCAGGGCTATGACTCGCTGGTCGGCGAGCGCGGCCAGGCGCTGTCCGGCGGCGAGCGCCAGCGCATCTCGATCGCTCGCGCGCTGCTGATCGACCCGCGCATCCTGATCCTCGACGAGGCGACCTCGGCCGTCGACACCCAGACGGAAAAGGAGATCCAGCATGCGTTGGACAATCTCGTGAAGGGGCGTACGACGATCGCGATCGCGCACCGGCTGTCGACGCTGAGGAAAGCGAGCCGGTTGATCGTGATGGATCGTGGACAGATCGTCGAACTGGGCGGCCATGACGAGCTGATGGCGCGCGAAGGCGTGTACTACGGGCTGTACATGGCGCAACAGCGGCTGCAGGAAGAGGCGTCCGAGGCATGAACACCGACGACGGGCAGACACCAGACGGCATCGTGCCGGCCGCCGGGCAGGCATTCACGCTCGAACGCAATCCCCACGGGCGCCTCGTCCTGCGGAGGGAGGACGGGTGTTGGGAGAACGTCGTGCCGGTGCGGGCGTTTCCGATCCATGCGCCCGATGACGGTATCGCACTGATGTCGGCGGATGGTCATGAACGGGTGTGGATCGATCGGCTCGCCGACCTGCCCGAAGCGACGCGTCGATTGATCGAAGCGGAACTGGCCGTGCGCGAATTCACGCCGGTGATCCAGCGCCTGATCGCGATCTCGGGCTTCACGACGCCCAGCACCTGGCAGGTCGAGACCGACCGCGGGCCGACGAGCTTCGTGCTGAAGGGCGAGGAGTTCATCCGTCGGCTCACGCCGACGCGGCTGCTGATCACCGATGCCCAGGGAGTGCACTACCTGGTACCGGATCTGAACGGGCTGGACCGCGGGAGTCGGAGGATGATGGATCGGTTTCTGTAGTCCGAATATGTAGTCCGAGTAGCAGACCGGCCGGGGCGGGCTAGAATTCGAGGCCTCATGTCCGTCTACCCGTTGGCGCTGGTCGTCCTTGCCGCGCTGATCCACGCCACCTGGAACCTGCTCGCCAAGCGTGCCGCCTCGGCTGGGCCGGCCTTCGTGTTCGTCAGCGGCGTCGCGTCCGGCGTCGTCTACGCGCCCTGGGTCGCCTGGGAGCTTTCCAGCGGCGCGATGGCCTGGAGCCTGCCCATCGTCGCCTGCATCATCGTCAGCGGCGCCCTCCACCTGGTCTATTTCCTGTGCCTGCAGCGCGGCTACCAGGTCGCCGACCTGTCGGTGGTCTACCCGATCGCGCGGGGCAGCGGGCCGCTGCTGGCGTCCATCGGCGCCTTCATCCTGCTCGGCGAGCTTCCCACGATCACCGGTATCGCGGGTCTGGTCGCCATCGTCACCGGCATCCTGCTGATCTCCACCGACGGCAGGCTCTCCCGGTTCGGCCAGCCCGATGCGATTCGCGGCGTGCGCTGGGGCGCGGCCACCGGCGGCCTGATCGCGAGTTATACCGTCGTCGACGGCTATGCGGTCAAGCTGCTCGGCATTCCCCCCGTCGTGCTGGACTGGTGCGGCATCGTCAGCCGGTTGCTGATGCAACTGCCGTGGTTGTTGAAGAACCGTCGCGAGGCCGTCGGCCGGATGCGGGGCCATTGGTGGCTCGCGCTGGCCGTCGGCGCGCTGTCGCCGCTGTCCTACATCCTGGTCCTGCAGGCGCTGCGGCTCGGGGCGCCGCTAAGCGTCGTTGCTCCGGTTCGCGAGATGTCGATGATGGTCGGCGCCTTGTTCGGCATCTTCATCCTGGGCGAGCGGGCCGGGCCGTGGCGGATTGCCGGTTGCGCCGTTCTGCTGGCAGGCGTCGTCCTGCTGGCGGGTTTTTGATGATCCGGTGCCGCGGTCGGGTCGCAGACCCTGCCACACCGGATGCCGCAGCCTGCTGCCGCCGCGCGAGTTCACCAGGCTTCGGGTCTTACCGGTGCGGACAGGTCGCGCTTCACTGCCGGTGATACCTGGTCATTGAAATGACTGCATATGTGCTAGCATAGTCTGCGTGAGCTCGATTGTTCTGGACACAAACGTGTTCGTCTCGGCCTTGCGCTCAGGCGGTGGCGCCTCGCGACAGGTACTGCGCCTCGTGCTGCAGGGCCGAGCTACGCCGTTGTTTGGCAACGCGCTCTGGCAGGAGTACGAAGACCTGCTCGGACGCGATGTGTGGACATCGGCGACCACGCCGCAGGAGCGTAGGCAAGTATTGGCCGCGCTGGCCCAGGCGGGCCGCTGGGTGACCGTGTATTACGGCTGGCGCCCCAACCTGCCCGACGAAGGCGACAACCACCTGATCGAATTGGCCGTGGCCGGCAACGCCCAGGCTATCGTGACGTACAACGTGCGCGATCTGGCGCGCGGTGAGCTGACCTGGCCGTACCTGCCAATCCTGACGCCCGCTCAATACCTGGAGCAGCAGCCATGAGCACCTTGACGATCCGACTGCCCGACGACACTGCACAGCGCCTGAAGTCGCTGGCGCGCTCCCGGGGCCTGAGCATCAACAAGTTGATGGAAGAACTCAGCGCCCAGGCCATCGCCGCCTTTGATGTGGAAACGCGCTTCCGCGCTCTGGCCGCCAGCGGTAATGCCACCCAGGCACTGGCCATCCTCGACCGACTCGACCAGCAGGACGCGGTGCGATCTTGAACTCGACGGGGTCAGTTGACCGCGACTTGCTCACCAGGGGGGCTGCCGCCATCCCTCTGCACCGCCCGTCCTTCCGTAAGAGGTAGTCGCCAGGCCCCATACCGGGCCGCCCGTGTCCTACTTCTTCTGAACCAGCAGCGGACACTTGCTTTGCGCGGCAGGCAGGAACGCTTCTTCGCCGCTGAACGTCTTCACGACCTCCAGCAGGTCATCCGGATTCCTCATGCTGGCCGGCGCCTTGACGACGCCGTAGTACATGTTCCGCATCAGGCGCCCATCGGCCCGGATTTTCGCGCCGTGGGTGAAGAAATCCTCGACCGGAAGCTCCCGCATCTTGGCCAGCACCGCGCTGGTGTCGGTCGTACCGGCCGCCTTGACCGCCTTCAGGTAGTGGAACACCTCGCTGTAGACGTCGGCCTGCTGGTCGGAGGGCAGCTTGCCGCCGGATGCCTTCTTGAAGCGCTCCTTCCAGGCCTCGGCTTGCGGCGACAGGCTCCAGTAGTAGCTCAACGCGACCGGCAGGCCTTGCGCCACGTCCATTCCCATCGCGGGCACGTCGATGGTACCCAGCGAGAATGGCACGAACTTCTGTCCCATCTGGGCGAGGCCGAATTCCCGCGCCTGCTTGGCGATGTTCAGGGTGTCGGTACCGCCGCCGATGAAGCCGATGTTCTTGGCCTTGGAGGACTGCGCGCTCAGAATGAACGAGGAGAAATCCGCCGTACCGGCCGGGAAGCGCACGCTGCCGAGGACCTTGCTGCCGCCGGCCTCGATGACCTTGCGCGCCTCCTGCTCGGTGCTGTGTCCGGCGGTGTAGTCCACGGTGATGAAGTACCAGGACGTGGATTCGCCCTGGCTCACCCCCTTGGAAACGATGGTGGCCAGCGAATAGCCGTCGGTGCCCCAACTGAAGCCGTTCGGCGAGCACTGCTCATCGGTGAACAGCATGCTGTTGATCTCGGCCATCACGATCCTGTTCTTCGACTTGGCGATGTCCTGCACCACCAGGCCGACGCCGGAATGATAGAGATCGAAGATCGCCGTCACCCCCTCGTCATACCAGCGCCGCGCGATCGACGCGCCGATATCGGGCTTGAACTGGTGGTCGGCCGCCAGCACCTGCACGGGGCGCCCGAGCACGTTGCCGGCATCCTCCACCGCCATCTTGGCCGCGATCACGGAGCCGGCGCCGGTCGCGGCGGAATAGACACCCGATTGATCGTTCAGGACGCCGATCCTGATCTCGTTGCCGGGCGCCTGAGCCCCGGCCGAACCGATGCCGGCCAAGCCCAGCAGCAGCAGGGCTGCGCGATGCTTGATCGCGTGCCGGAGGGAAGCCAGGCGCGAAGCTGAAGAAGCGTGCCGCATGTCGTTGTCTCCTGAAATGGGCGGCGGAATCGGACAGGGCCGGGCGCACGCCGGCCCCGAGCGCTCGGCCGGTGCCGGCGTTCAGCCGTCGCCGAACAGCGTCTCGTAGCCTGCCTCGCCCGGCATCGCGACGCCGACGATGTGGCGCTCGGCGTTCAGGCGCAGCCGCGGGTGGATCGTCGGCAGCGCCTGCTGGCTGCGCGCGTGCGCGAAGATCGCCTGGACCGACTGGCCCGCGAACGGCACCAGCGACCGCACGGTCGACACGGTGGCGAACTCCATCTGGAAGTCGCCTTGCGCGTGGGACGCGAGCGCGGCGTCGGGCCGGATCCAGGCGAGCGTCGTCGTCTCGCCTTCGTCGACGGTCGGTGTCTGGCCGCCGGGCGCCCGGCACACGAAGAACGCGGTATCGAATCGCTTGGGTATCCCCAGCGGCGTGACCCAGCGGCTCCACGGATGCAGGCCGGAGGTCGCTAGCGGCAGGCTGCCGAGGCGGGCGACGTCGCCGATCGTCGTGCCGCCGTGCAGCGTCGCGCGCAGGCCGGTCGCGTCGAACGGCGTGTCGACACCGAGCCACAGGCCGCATTCCTCGAAGCACTCGCGCAGCGCCGCCACCGCGAAGGCTCGCGCACGGCCGTTGACGCCCAGCACGCTGCCGATCCGGCGTTCGATCTCGTCATCCGATTCGTCGGTGTCCGGTCCGGCGTCGCCGTCGTCGACGGCACCGCCTGGAAACACGTAGGCGCCGGGCATGAACGACGCGTTCGGCGAGCGCCGGACCATCAGTACTTCAGGTCCATCGCTCGCGTCCCGCAGGATCAACACCGTGGCCGCCGTTCGCGGCACGACGGCGACCGCCGCCTGCTCGTCCAGACTTCTCCTCATCACTGCTCCTTTGGTTTGTTCGGGTCGATCGCCCCTGGGGCGCGGGCGTCTAACCTCGCGATGCTCGCCGAATCGGCGGTCGCCCGCAATGGCCGCTTCAGCACGAAGCCGCGCTCGGCATCGCCGTCGAAGCCGAGCTTGTCGTACAGCCGGTGCGCGCCGTCACGCTGGGCGCCGGACAGCAGCATGACCTTGTAGCAGCCGGCCCGCCACGCCTCGTCGATCAGCCGGCGCATCAGGCGCTCGGCCAGACCTTGTCCTCGCGCGGCCGCGGCGGTGACGACGTGCTCGATGACGCCGAAAGGCACGGGACCCTTGGCGATGCTCGGGATGATCGCCAGCATGGCCGTGGCTCGTGGCACGCCATCGTGTTCGACGACGGCGATGCGGATCGACGGGTCGGCGAGCATCGCCCGCCACGTGCCGTCGAGCTCGGGCGATCGCGGAACCGGGGGCTTTTCAGGGCGGATCTCGGCGTACAGCGCCAGCAGCGCGTCGAGATCGGCGATAACGGCGGGGCGGACGTCGGGCGGGGTCATCGATGGTCGCAATGGCGGAGGATGGTCGCAATGACGGAGAAGAAGGTGGAGCGAAAATCGACGGGCGCCGCCACAGCGGGAGCGGCGAGGGCGGCCACGCCGGCGACCGGGTACGCAAAGGGATGGGCCGATCATGGCACGAATCGATCGAGCACCCGGCGCAGCGTTGCCACGCCTTCGTCGATCTGCCCGGTGGAAACGGCCGCATAGCCGAGGACGAAGCCCGCTTCGCGACGGGCTGCCGCGCGATGGCCGGCCGTGCCCGGTACGTCCGCGCGATGGGGTGCCGCACGGGGACGCCAATAAGTCGGACCGATCGGATGCAGGCCGATGCCGGCCTCGGCGGCGGCGCGCGCGATCGCGGCCTCTTGCGATGCGCGCACGCCGGGAAGCCAGAGGACCGCGTGCAGGCCGCCGTCGGTGCCCTGGATCCGGCACCGATCGCCCAGTTCGCGCTGCAACGCGGCCAGCAGCGCCTCGCGCCGCCGCGCATTGCGCCGGCGCATGCGGCGCACGTGCCGTTCGTACTGGCCGCCGGCGATGAACCGCGCGAGCGCCTGCTGTTCGAGCCGGCCCGTCCCGCGATCGGTCGCGTTCTTGAGCCGGGCCAGCACGGGCGCCAGATGCGGCGGCGCGACCAGATACCCGAGCCGAAGCTGCGGCGACAGTGTCTTCGAGAACGTGCCGATGTACAGCACGCGCTGCGCGCGGTCGAGCGAGAACAGCGCGTCGACGGGCCGCGAGTCGTAGCGGTATTCGCCGTCGTAGTCGTCCTCGATCAGGTAAGCGTGCTGCCGTTCGGCCCATTCGAGCAGCCGCAGGCGCCGGCCGATCGGCAGGATGCCGCCCAGCGGAAACTGGTGCGACGGGGTCAGCAACATCGCCCTGGCGCCGCGCAGCGCGCTCAGCCCCGCGGTGACGACGCCATGCTCGTCGACCGGCAGGGGGGCCAGTCGCGCGCCGAGGGTCTCGAAGGCGAGCGCGCCCATCCGGTAGCCCGGGTGTTCGAGAGCGATGGTGTCGCCCGGATCCAGCAGCAGCCGGCCGCACAGGTCCAGCGCCTGCTGCGATCCGTGCGTGATCACGATCTGGTCGACCGTGCAGGTGATGCCGCGTGCGCGTCGCAGGTACGCCTGCAATGCCGCGCGCAGTTCGATCGTGCCCGCCGGATCGCCATAGTCGAGCCGGGGCTGGCGCGCGAGCAGGGCCGATGTGACCAGGCTGCGCCACGCGGACTTCGGAAAATCCGCATCGGCGAGCGGACCATAGCGGAAGTCGATGGCCAGCGGCACGGCCTGCGCAGGGCCGAGCGGGTAGGCGAGCGGGTTCGTGCGCTCGAACGCCAGCAGCGAACCCGCCGCGCGGGACAGGCGGGGCGGCAGCGATCGAGCCCGCGTGCGGTCCCGGGCGGCCTGCGGGATCCGCCGCCGCGCGTCATCGACCACTGTCGCGCGGGCGCCGCGCGAGGTTTCGATGTAGCCTTCGGCCGCCAGTTGCTCGTAGACATTCGTCAGCGTCGTGCGCGAGACGCCCAGTTCGGCCGCCAGCGCGCGGGTCGACGGCAATCGTGAGCCGGGAGGATAAGCGCCGTCGGCGATCTCGGCCTTCAGGCGGTCGACCAGCGCCGCCGTGCGCGAGCCCCGCCCGGGATCAAAAGGAGACTGGACCACTGAACATTCCCGGAAGTGGTTCTTCTGCATGAGCCAGTCGACGACGATACTCGTTCCCCGCGGCCGTTGCAGCGCCTTCCGTCGGTGCCCGTCGGCACGGGTTCGGTCTTGGCGTTGACAAGCCCTGGTGGAGCGCTACCCGCATGTACATTCCCGATCATTTCGCCGAGCCGCGCCTCGACGCCCTGCATGCGCTGATGCGGGCGCATCCGCTCGGCACGCTGGTCACGCACGGGCCGAACGGCCTGGACGCCAATCACCTGCCGTTCCTGCTCGACGCCGAGCGTGACCCTGATGCCGCACCTTATGGCACGTTGGTCGCCCACGTGGCGCGCGCCAATCCGGTCTGGCACGAGGTGGGGGACGGCGCGGCGGTGATGGTGGTGTTCCAGTCGGACGCCGCCGGCTACATCTCACCGAACTGGTATCCGAGCAAGCACGAGACGCATCGGCAGGTGCCGACGTGGAACTACCAGGTCGTGCACGCGCATGGCGTGCTGCGGATCCGCGACGACGAGCGCTTCGTGCGCGGTGTCGTCGCGCGGCTGACGCGCGTGCACGAGGCCGGCGAACCCCGGCCGTGGAAGATCGGCGATTCGGCGCCGGCGTACATCGACGGAATGGTCAAGGCGATCGTCGGCATCGAGATCGACATCGTTCGCCTGGTCGGCAAATCCAAGCTCAGCCAGAATCGGGAAGCGCGCGATCGCGAAGGGGCGGCCCAGGCGCTCGAGCGCGGCGGCCACATCGCGCTGGCCGCCGCGATGCGCGCGAACAAACCCCAATCATCCGCAACCAAGGAAGGAGGAGAACACGATGAGTGATATCGGATACCGGACCGTGCTGCCTGACGGGTGGCCGCGTCCGCGCGGCTTTTCGCATGCGGTGGTCGCGCGCGGCGCCACGCTGGTTCGCGTCGCTGGACAGCTCGGTACGCGGCCGGGCGAGTCGGGTGTCGATCCGGCCGCCGACTTCGGCACGCAGTGGGCGCAGGCGATGGCCAACCTCGTTGCCGTGCTGGCCGCGACCGGCGCCGCACCGCAGCACGTGGTGATGCTGCGCGCCTACGTGACCGACATCGGCGAGTTCAACAAGAACGGGCGCGCCGTCGGCGAGGCGTGGGGGCAGACGCTGGGCAAGCACTTCCCGGCGATGACGCTGGTGCAGGTGTCGGGCCTGATCGACCCGAACGCCAAGGTCGAGATCGAGGGCGAGGCGCTGCTGCCTTAGTAGGGGCGGCGCGGCGGTGCCGCTTAGGGGAAGCGCGGCAGTGCCGCTTAGGGGCAGCGCGGCAGTGCCGCTTAGGGGCAGCGCGGCGGCGCTGCTCAGGGGGGCGCAACAGCGCTGCTTGGGGCAAGTGCGCGACGCCGTTCAGGGCCGGCGCCCGACGTCGGCCGAGGCCCGGACGGCGATGCGATGCGCGCGCCCGGTGGGCGGCCGACGCGGGCCGCCCGATGCGGATGATCAGAGCCGTTCGACGATCGTCACGTTGGCCATGCCGCCGCCTTCGCACATCGACTGCAGGCCATAGCGCTTGCCGCGGTTCTTCAACGCGTACAGCAGCGTGGTCATCAGCTTGGTGCCCGAGGCGCCGAGCGGATGGCCCAGCGCGATCGCGCCGCCATTGACGTTCAGCCGATCGGGATCGGCGCCGGTGAACTTGAGCCAGGCCTTGGGCACCGACGCGAACGCCTCGTTGATCTCGAACAGGTCGATGTCGTCGATCTTCATGCCGGCCTTCTTCAGCGCGGCCTCGGTCGCCTGCAGCGGTGTCTCGAGCATGACGACCGGGTCGGTTGCCTTCAGCGACATGTGATGGATGCGCGCCATCGGCGTCAGGCCCAGTTCCTTGAGCGCCCGCTCGCTGACGACCAGCACGCCCGATGCGCCGTCGCAGATCTGGCTGGACGTGGCCGCGGTCAGCACGCCGCCTTCCTGCAGCAGCTTGACGCCGGCGATCTGCTCATAAGTGGCGTCGAAGCGGATGCCCTCGTCGACGGTATGCCGCTCGGGCGTGCCGTCGGCGTTGGTGATCGCGATCGGCACGATCTCGTCGTTGAACGCGCCGGCCTTGGTCGCGGCCGCCGCGCGCTGGTGGCTCAGCAATGCAAAGCGGTCCAGTTCCTCGCGGTTCAACTCATATTTCTTGGCGACCATCTCGGCGCCGGCGAACTGGTTGAACTGCACGCCCGGGTAGCGCGCCTCCATGCCCGGGCTCTTGTACTGGCCGAAACCGTTCTTGGCCGGCAGCGCCGCCGCCAGGCCCATCGGCACGCGGGTCATGCTTTCGACGCCGGCCGCGACGATCACGTCCATCGTGCCGGACATCACCGCCTGCGCGGCGAAGGTCAGTGCCTGCTGCGACGAGCCGCACTGGCGGTCCACCGACGTCGCGGGCACGCTCTCGGGCAGCGTCTTGGACGACAGCACCGCGTTGCGGGCGATGTTGACCGACTGCTCGCCGGCCTGGCCGACGCAGCCCATGATGACGTCTTCGATCCGGGCCGGGTCGATACCGGCGCGGGCCACCAGGCCGTCGAGCAGCGCGCCGGCGAGGTCGGCGGGATGCCAGCCGGCGAGCCGGCCGTTCTTGCGGCCGCCGGCGGTGCGGGCGGCGGCAACGATGTAGGCTTGCGCCATCTGTCTTCTCCTTCGAGTGTGGGAAAACCGTTCTCGCCGAGCAGGGCCTTGCGGGCCGGCTGAAGCGCGCGGGCGCGGGCGAAGCCCGGGCCGACGGGCGGTCGGCGAGGTTGACGCCGGACAGGGTACAATACGGAATCCGGCATTGCATACCAGTCTCTTCGCCGGAGCCGCCTGATGAAACCGGCGCCCCGCGATGAGGGCGATCAACCGGTTCCCATAGTCCGACTCGAACGAGGACGGGACACCCCGGGCGGTTGTCATAAACCCCCTTCGTCTTCCGGACTGGTGCCGACGAGTCCCGTGGTCTCGCACCCGGGTCGCTCACAAGGCGACGAGATGCGCTCGCGATATCGTCGAGCCCGCCAGGCGGGCCGATGCGTGGCGTCTTCGCCTGGCCAGGTCGACGCGGTATCCATTGCCTCAGGTTCAATCTCAATGAGTTTTTCCACGCTCGGTCTGTCCGAGCCCCTCCTGCGCGCGCTCGACGAGTGCGGCTATACCGAACCCACGCCGATCCAGCGGCAAGCGATCCCCGCCGTGCTCGGCGGCGGCGACCTGCTGGCCGGCGCCCAGACCGGCACCGGCAAGACCGCCGGCTTCACGCTGCCGATCCTGCAACTGCTGTCCGAGCGCGCCGCGGCGCCGGCATCGTTCCCGCGCGGCAGCGCCGGACCGCGCCGGGTGATCCGCGCGCTGGTGCTCACGCCGACGCGTGAACTGGCCGCGCAGGTCGAGGAGAACGTGCGCACGTACGGCAAGTACCTGTCGTTCCGCTCGATGGTGATGTTCGGCGGCGTCGGCATCCATCCGCAGATCAAGCAGTTGCGCGATGGCGTCGACATCCTGGTCGCCACGCCGGGCCGCCTGCTCGACCACGTGTCTCAGCGCACGATCGACCTGTCGCGCGTCGAGATCCTCGTGCTCGACGAAGCCGACCGCATGCTGGACATGGGCTTCATCCGCGACATCCGCAAGATCCTCGCGCTGCTGCCGCCCCGCCGGCAGAATCTGCTGTTCTCCGCGACGTTCTCGGACGAGATCAAGGCGCTGGCCGACAGCCTGCTCGACGAGCCCGACCTGATCGAGGTCGCGCGCCGCAACGCGACGGCCGAGACGGTCGCGCAGCGCGTGCTGGCCGTGGGTCGTGACCGCAAGCGCGAACTGCTGTCGCACCTGATCCGCCAGAACGACTGGTGCCAGGTGCTGGTATTCACGCGTACCAAGCACGGCGCCAACCGGCTGGCCGAGCAACTGAACAAGGACGGCATCACCGCGATGGCGATCCATGGCAACAAGAGCCAGGGCGCGCGCACGCGGGCGCTGTCCGAGTTCAAGGGCGGCACGCTGCGCGTGCTGGTGGCCACCGACATCGCGGCGCGCGGCATCGACATCGCCGAGCTGCCGCACGTGGTCAACTTCGAGCTGCCGAACGTGCCCGAGGACTACGTGCACCGGATCGGCCGCACCGGCCGCGCGGGCGCGGACGGCGAGGCCCTGTCGCTCGTGTGCATCGACGAACTGAAGTTCCTGTCCGACATCGAGCGGCTGATCAAGCGTTCGCTGCCGCGCGAGACCGTGCCGGGGTTTGAGCTCGACCCCAACGACCGGCCCGAACCGATCGAACTCGGTGGCGGTCGCCGGATCAACGGCGGCCTGGGACGCGGGATGCCGCGGCCGGCGCGACAGGGCGGTGGGGCGCAGGACGGGCGTCGACCGGCGTCGACCAGCGGTACCGGCCAGGATGCGCGCCGGCCCGCTTCGGGCGGCGGACATGACGGCCGCCGCTCGGCCTCGGGTGGCGCCGCCGGCCATGAAGGGCGGCGTGCGCCGGCTGGTGGTCCGGGGGCGCGCCGTTCGTCCCGCGGTGGCGCGGCGGATGGCCACTCGCGCGGCGGGCGCGGAGGCAACGGCGGCGGTGGCGGTGGCGGTGGCCGCCGATCCTACGGCCGCGACGACTGAGCAGGTGCCGGGCTACGGCTCCAGGCCACCAGAGCCCAGAGCCCAGAGCCCAGAGCCCAGAGCCCAGAGCCCAGAGCCCAGAGCCCAGAGTCGGGTTCCGGCCGGCGATGTCGGGCCGATGACGCTCGACGGGTAAGCGATGGGCGAGCGATGGGCGTCCGCCGGGTGTCCATCGTTCGTTCGTGAAAGCGGCCGGCTCGCATGCCGGCCCGCTCGCTGTCGGTGCTTTCGTCGCCGTTGTCGTAAGTTTATGTGTACGACGTCCACATAAAGAAGCTGGCCGCCTGAGGCGGCCTCAGCGTTGGCTTCCCCAATCAACGAGGAGATGACGATGGACGGTTACGTCGACGGTTTCGTGGTGCCGGTCCACAAGGACCGGATCGAGGACTATCGCAAGGTGGCCGAGACAGCGGCCGATGTCTGGATGGAGCATGGCGCGCTCGAGTATTGGGAGTGCGTTGCCGATGACGTGCAGCCCGGCAAGGTGACGTCGTTTCCGCAGGCGGTGCAGTTGAAGGACGACGAGGTGGTCGTGTTCGCGTGGATCCGCTATCCGTCGCGTGCGCGCCGCGACGAGATCAACGCGAAGGTGATGAAGGATCCGCGGATGATCGGCATGGATCCGGCGATGATGCCATTCGACGGCATGCGCATGTTCTGGGGTGGCTTCAAGCCGCTGGTCGTGCGCTGAGGAGGTCGGAGGCCGGGTGACGCCCGGGCCCGCCCCGGGCCGGCCACGTTGTGCGCATGCCAGCGGGCCGTTTAGGGTGAATCGGTGGGCGAGCAGTGACGATCGCGCTCGATTGTCATCTGACCGACGTTATCCGATGACACCGCGCTCGCGCCACTCGGCGATCCGCGCGTCGTCGTAGCCTGCTTCGCGCAGCACCGCATCGCTATGCTGGCCGAGCGTGGGAGCCGGCGTGCGCAGCGAACCCGGCGTGCGCGACAGCTTGGGCACGATGCCGGGAACGTCCAGCGCCAGGCCGTCGGCCGTGCGCGTGCGCACGATCATCTCGCGCGCCCGGTATTGCGGGTCGGCGCTGATATCGGCGACCGTGTAGAGGCGCCCGCCCGGTACCTGCGCGGCGTCAAGGGCCGCGAGCACTTCGTTGACGCCACGCTCGCGCGTCCACGCTCCGATCGCTCCATCGATCTCGCCGACGCGCGCGACACGGCCGTCGTTGTGCCGCAGCGCGGGATCGTCGGCCAGGTCGGCCCGGCCGATCGCGCGCATCAGGCGCTGGAAGATGCTGTCGCCATTGCCGGCCACCAGCACCCAGCCGTCGCGGCACGGGTAAGCGTTGCTCGGCGCGATGCCGGGCAGCGCGCTGCCGGCCGGTTCGCGCACCGCGCCGAACGCGCTGTACTCGGGCAGCAGGCTTTCCATGCAGTTGAACACCGATTCGTAGAGCGCGACGTCGACGACCTGTCCGCGGCCGCCGCGCTGGTCCCGTTCGCGCAGCGCCGCCAGCACGCCGATCGTGCCGTGCAGCGCGGCCAGCGTATCGCCGATGCTGACGCCCACGCGCACCGGTACGCGGCCGGGTTCGGCGGTCAGGCGGCGCAGCCCGCCCATCGCCTCGCCGACGACGCCGAAACCGGGCTTGTCCTTGTACGGACCGGTCTGGCCGTAGCCGGAAATGCGCAGCATGATCAGGCCGGGGTTGTCGCGCGCCAGCACGTCATAAGCGAGGCCCCATTGCTCCATCATCCCGGGCTTGAAATTTTCGACCAGGATGTCGGCCTGCGCGGCGAGCCGACGCACGATCGCCTGGCCGTCGGGCGTGCGCAGGTCCAGCGCCAGCGAACGCTTGTTGCGCGACTGGACTTCCCACCATACCGACGTGCCGGCGTGCAGCATCCGCCACTTGCGCAGCGGGTCGCCGCTGCCGGGCGGTTCGATCTTGATCACGTCGGCGCCGAGGTCGCCGAGCGTCTTCGCGCAGAACGGCCCGGCGATCAACTGGCCCAGCTCGAGCACGCGCACGCCCGCCAGCGGTCCGGATCGGGCGTCGGGCACCGGGCCGCCGGGCGAATCCAGCGCTGAGCCGTCAGGCGAATCCAACATCGAGCCGGCAGGCGAGTCCAATCCTGCATCGGCAGGCGAGTCCAATCCCGCACCGGCAGCCGAATCCAATCCCGCCCCGGCGGGTGAGTCGAATCCCGAACCGGTCGGTGATGCGGGCGATGATCGGTCGGGGCGCGGGTCGGCGCCGGGCGAAGAGGGCACGGTCATGGCGTTTCCCGGCGGGGCGTGTCAGTCCCGGCCCATCAGCAGCGAGCTGACGGCCCAACTGATCAGGCTGTACACCAGCGCGCCGACGATCGCCCAGCCGAAGCTGGCCACCGTGAAGCCATCGACCAGTCGCGACGTGACCCAGAACAGCAGGCCGTTGATGACCAGCGTGAACAGCCCGAGCGTCAACAGGTTGATCGGCAGCGTCAGGACCACCAGCACCGGCCGGATGAACACGTTGAGCAATCCCAGCACCAGCGCGACGACGAGCGCGGTCCCGAAGCTGCCGATCTGCACGGCCGACAGCAGGTAAGGAAGCGCGAGCAGGCAAAGGGCGTTGATCGCCCATCCGAGTAGAATTCGCATCCGTACAGCTCCATTACCAGTAGAACACCCTCAGAACCCCATCATGATACGAGACGCCGAGACTCTGAACGTCCTCATCGATTCGCTGCGCCGCTTCGTGCGCGACAGACTCGTGCCGCGCGAGGCCGAGGTGGCCGAGACCGACGAGGTGCCCGAGGACATCCGTGCCGAGATGCGCGAGCTGGGCCTGTTCGGCATGACGATCCCCGAGCAGTACGGCGGCCTGGGCCTGACGATGGAAGAGGAGGTGCTGGCCTGCTTCGAACTGGGTCGCACGTCGCCGGCGTTCCGTTCGCTGATCGGAACCAACAACGGCATCGGCTCGGGCGGCATCGTCATCGACGGGACCGAAGAGCAGAAGCAGAAGTACCTGCCGAAGATCGCCAGCGGCGAATACATCGCATCGTTCGGCCTGACCGAGCCGGGTGCCGGCTCGGATGCCGCATCGCTGACGACGACCGCGGTGCGCGACGGCGACCACTACGTGTTCAACGGCACCAAGCGCTTCATTACCAACGCCGATCTGGCATCGGTGCTGACGGTAATGGCGCGCACCGATCCGTCCAAGCGCGGCGCGGGCGCGATCTCGGCGTTCATCGTCGAGAAGAACACCCCCGGTGTGTCGATCGGCAAGCCCGAGAAGAAGATGGGCCAGCAGGGTGCGCACATCTGCGACGTGATCTTCGAGAACGCGCGCGTGCCGGCGGGCAACCTGATCGGCCTGAAGGAAGGCGTCGGCTTCAAGACCGCGATGAAGACGCTGGACAAGGGGCGCCTGCATATCTCGGCGATCGCGATCGGCGCGGCCGAGCGGATGCTGCACGATGCGCTGAACTACGCGATGGAACGCAAGCAGTTCGGCCAGCCGATCAGCGACTTCCAACTCGTGCAGGCGATGCTGGCCGACAGCCAGGCCGACATCTACGCGGCGCGCACGATGCTGCTCGACGCGGCGCGCAAGCGCGACGACAAGCAGGACGTGACGATGGAAGCGTCGTGCTGCAAGATGTTCGCGACCGAGATGTGCGGCCGTGTCGCCGACCGGGCCGTGCAGATCTACGGCGGCGCCGGCTACATCAGCGAGTACGGCATCGAACGCTTCTATCGCGACGTGCGGATCTTCCGCCTGTACGAAGGCACGACGCAGATCCAGCAACTGATCATCGGCCGCGAGCTCAAGCGCCGCGGCGTGATGGGCTGGTAAGCACGGCACGACGGGCGGTGGACGCCGCCCCGACGTGAACGAACCCCGGGCGCGCGCCTCGCTGCAGGCGCCCGCGCAATGATCAGCAGGAGACATCGATGGCCACGAGCCCCGAAGCGCGATTGCAGGAACTGGGCCTGGTGCTGCCGGCACCGACCCGCGTGCCGCCAAGCGTGCATCTGCCGTTCGCGTTCGTGCATGTCGTCGGGCGGCGCGTGCTGATCTCGGGGCACGGGCCGACCGATGCGGACGGGCATCTGTGCGGCCCGTTCGGCAAGGTCGGGCTCGATCTGTCGGCCGAACAGGCGTTCGACGCGGCGCGCGCGACCGCGTTGTCGATCCTGGCCGACGTGCGCGACGTGCTCGGTTCGCTGGACCGGGTCGGACAGTGGGTGCGCGTGTTCGGCATGGTCAATGCGCACAAGGGCTTCACCGGGTTGCCGCAGGTCATCAACGGCTGTTCGCAACTGCTGCTCGACGTGTTCGGCGAAGAGGTCGGCCGGCACGCGCGCTCGGCGGTCGGCATGGCCGAGCTGCCCTGGAACATCCCGGTCGAGATCGAAGCCGAACTGCTGCTGCGCGACTGAGGCAACGCAGATCCATCCGCCGGGTTCGGCACAACCGCTGTCGGGCGAACGGATCGGTATTTCCCTCGGTCCCGCTCGCGCCGGGATCGATCTCGCGGGCCGATGCAATATCATGGCGCGATGAAACCCTTCGATCCCGCCCAGCCCTTCGCCGCCCAGCGCCCGCCGGTGCTGGCCCGCAACGTCGTCGCCTGTTCGCAGCCGCTGGCCGCGCAGGCCGGCTTGCAGATGCTGGCCCGCGGCGGCAACGCGATCGACGCGGCGCTGGCCGCCGCGATCACGTTGACGGTCGTCGAGCCGGTGATGAACGGCATCGGCGGCGACGGATTCTCGCTGGTCTGGGACGGCGCCCGGCTGCACGGATTGAACGCCTCGGGCCGCTCGCCGGCCGCCTGGACGCCGGCGCGCTTCGCCGGCAGGACGCAGATGCCGCCGATCGGCTGGGACACGGTGACCGTGCCCGGCGCTGTGTCGCAATGGGTGCAGTTGTCCGATCGGTTCGGCGCGCTGCCGTTCGCCGATCTGTTCGAGCCCGCGATCCGCTACGCGACCGACGGATTCGCGGTGTCGCCGGTGATCGCCCGCCAATGGGCCGCTGCGGCGGCCTCACCGCTGGCCGAGCAGCCGGGCTTCGCGCAGGCGTTCCTGCCCGGGGGCCGCGCACCGCGCGCCGGCGAGCGCTGGACGTTCGCCGCTCAGGCGCGGACGCTGGCCGACATCGCCGCCACCAAGGGCGAATCGTTCTATCGCGGGCGGCTCGCGAACCTGATCGCCGACTGGGCGCAACGCACCGGCGGGGCGATCACCGCTGACGACCTGGCCGCGCACGAGGCCGAATGGGTCGAACCGATCCGCACCGACTACCACGGCTACACGCTCCACGAGATCCCGCCGAACGGCTCGGGTGTGGCCGCGCTGATCGCGCTGGGCGTGCTCGAACGCCTGCCGGTCGCGCATACGGCGCCCGGCTCGGCCGAGCGCCTGCACTTGCAGATCGAGGCGATGCGGCTGGCCTTCGCCGATGCGCATGCGTTCGTCGGCGAACCGGCGGCGATGCGCGTCGGCGTCAGCGACCTGCTCGATCCCGATTACCTGGGCGCGCGCGCGGCGCTCGTCGATCCGCAGCGGGCCGGCCAGCCGGGGCCGGGCGCGCCGACCGGCGGCACCGTCTACCTGTGCGCGGCTGACGCGCAGGGCCGGATGGTGTCGCTGATCCAGTCCAACTATCACGGCTTCGGCTCGGGCGTCGTCGTGCCCGACACCGGGATCGCGCTGCACAACCGCGGCCTCGGTTTCAAGCTGATCCCGGGCCATCCGGACGAGGTCGGGCCGCGCAAGCGGCCGTTCCACACGATCCTGCCGGCTTTCCTCAGCCGGGATGGCGCGCCGGTGATGGCGTTCGGCGTGATGGGCGGCAACATGCAGCCGCAGGGCCACGTGCAGGTCGCGATGCGCTACGTCGATGACGGGCTCAATCCGCAGGCCTGCTCGGATGCGCCGCGCTGGCGGATCGACGACCACGGGCGGCTGGTCGTCGAGGCGGCAATGCCGGCCGAGACGGTGGCGGGACTGCGCGCGCGCGGGCATGACGTCGAGGTCCGCCCGGCCGATTCGCTGGAGTTCGGCAGTTGCCAGGCGATCGCCCGGCTGTCGGCGGACCTGGCCGACGGCTACGTCGCCGGTTCGGACCACCGCCGGGACGGACAAGCGGTGGGTTTCTGAGCGCCGCGCGCCTTCGAGCCTGTCGAGCCGCTTGACAGGAGCCTGTCGAAGCTTCGGCCCGGGCCACCACGTATCGGTGCTGCAATCGCTGTAACCGAATGTAATCGAGGCAAGGCCGCTCGATGTTTTCCAAGAGGCCGGCGCGCTAACATGCCGGCCTCCCCCTCGATAATTCACCTCGTTCACGGAATTTGCATGAAGATCGGTAGCGGACGGTTCGGACGGATCCCCTGCATGGCGGCGGCGCTGGTTGCGATGGCGGCGGTAGGGGCCTGCGGCAGCGGCGGCCTGGGCGGCGGCGGCAGTCCTCCCGATGCCCCGACCAACGTCTCGATCAAGAACGGCGACCAGCACGTGATGGTCAGTTGGAACAGCGAGCCGGGCATCAACTACTGGATCTTCTGCGCAACCGATCCGTCGATCACGCTGGACAATTGGACGACATTACCCAACCCGGTATCGCGCATCGATGCGACGTCGCCGCAGATGGTGACGGGGCTGACCAACGGGCTCAGCTATAGCTGCATCGTCAACGGCAGGCACGACAAGGACAAGGGGGGGGACGCCAGTCCGGCCGTGACGGCCATGACGCGCCCCGCCGGAGCGGAGTGGGTCGCCGAGGCCCCGTGGTCGAACGGCAACGTCAATGGCATCGCGTTCGGCAACAAGAACCTGGTGGCGGTCGGCGACGGCGGCGGCTTGTGGTATTCGACCGACAACGTGACGTGGACGCCGGTGTCGGTGACGACGAACAACCTGAACGCGGTGACCTACGGCAATGGCCGCTTCGTGGCGGTCGGCGACGGCGGCACCGTGGTCACCAGTACCGATGGCCTGAGCTGGTCGGCCGACACGCCGCACACCACGGCCAACCTGTATGCGGTGCAGGCCTTCGGCTCGCGCTACGTCGCTGCCGGTGCGGGCGGCACGCTGATCCACAACGGGGACGGTACCGACTGGGACGTCATCGACGTGGGCACGACCGAAAACCTGTACGGACTGGCCGCCAACACGGATACCGGCGTGATGATCGTCGTCGGCGCCCGCGGCACGATGCGCAGCACGACCGATACCCTGACCTGGACGACGGTCGCGGCGCCGACCAGCGCCGACCTGCGATCGGTGGCCTATGGCAACGGCCGGTTCGCCGTGGTCGGAGCCGGCGGCGTGCAGTTGTCCAGCGCGGACGGCGCGACCTGGGCCCAGGCGCCGGCCCTGACGGCCAGCACGCTGAACAACGTGACCTATAACGCCAATATCGTCGGCGGCATCACGTACAGCACGCGTTTCGTGGCGGTCGGCGACGATGGCGTGGCGCTGTACAGCGATGACGGGCTCGCCTGGGGCCTGACCAACGGGGGCACGACCGCGTCGCTGCGCGGCGTGGTGTTCGGGTTGAGCCGCTACAAGGCGGTGGGAACCGGTGGCGTGACGACCGCTTCGTATTGATCGCCAACCGCGGCGGTCGATGGTTTTCGTTCGGCGATCTTTGATACAGAGTCCATGATGGGCAAGCGCGCGTCGCGGGTGGCGGGAGTGTTGGTCGTCGCCGTGGCGGCGGCCGGCCTGTATGCGTACAAGGCGGAGCGGCTGCCGTGGCAGGCCGCCACGCCTTCGCCTGCCGCCAACGGCGGGGCGCATCCCGCGCCGGGCGGGCCGGGCACCGGAACGGGCGCCGGCACCGGAGCCGCCCCGGCACCCGGCGCCGGTCCCGGGTCCGCAGCGGGCGGCTCTCCGGGAGGCGGACCGCCGGCGGACAGCCCTCCGGGCGGCAATCGCGGCACGCCCGGCCGGCCCCCCGGCGGTTTCGACATGAACCGGCCGACGCCGGTGCAGGCCGCCGTCGCGCGCAAAGGCAGCATCGAGGTGACGATCGGCGCGCTGGGTACGATAACGGCACGCAACACCGCCACGGTGCGCAGCCGCGTCGACGGGTTGCTGACGCAGATCCTGTTCCGCGAAGGGCAGACGGTGAAGGCCGGCGACGTGCTCGCGCAGATCGACCCGCGGCCGTATCAGGTCGCGCTCGATCAGGCGCAGGGCCAGTTGCTGCGGGACCAGGCGCTGCTGGATAACGCCCGGGTCGACCTCGAGCGCTATCGCGGCCTGCTCGCCAAGGATTCGATCGCCAAGCAGCAGGTCGATGCCCAGGTGGCGCTGGTGCGCCAGTACGAAGGCACGGTGGTCGCCGACAAGGGCCAGGTCGACAACGCGCGTCTGCAGTTGTCGTTCACGAAGATCACGGCGCCGATCTCGGGTCGCCTGGGCCTGCGGCAGGTCGATCTCGGCAACATGGTGCGCGCGTCGGACACCACGGGCCTGGTCGTCATCACCGAGACGCAGCCGATCACCGCGGTGTTCGCGATCCCGGCCGATCACCTGCCGGCGGTGATGCGCCGGCTCGGTGCCGGGCAGACGCTGCAGGTCGAGGCCTGGAGCGCCGACGGCCGCACGTCACTCGGCACCGGCAAGCTGGTCAGCGTCGACAACCAGATCGACACGACGACCGGCACCGTCAAGCTCAAGGCCGAGTTCGCCAATCGCGACAACGCGCTGTTCCCGAACCAGTTCTTCAACGCGCGGCTCGTCGTCGACACGCGCGACGACGTCGTGCTGATCCCGCCGGCCGCGGTCCAGCGCGGCAGCCAGGGCACCTTCGTCTATCGGATCGACGAAGGGCTGGTCAAGGTCGTCGTCATCAAGACCGGCACGACGTCGAGCAGCCGCGTCGAGGTGCTCGAAGGCCTGTCGGCCGGCGACCAGGTCGTCATCGACGGCGTCGACCGCTTGCGCGAAGGGGCCAAGGTCGAGGTGGTCCGGCCGCAGCCGCGCGCGGGAGGGGCGGCGAATGGCGCGGGCGGCGGCGCGTCGAATGGTGCTGCCGGGGCCGCGGCAGGGGGCGAGACGCGGGGCGAGGCGGGCACCGGCCCGGCCGGGGCCGCCGGCGAGCGTCGACGGGGATCCCGTCCAAGCGGATCGTGACGGCGTGAACCCATCGCGCGTGTTCATCCTGCGGCCGGTCGCGACCACGTTGCTGATGGTCGCGCTGCTGCTGACGGGGATCGTCGCCTATCGGCTGCTGCCGGTGTCGGCGCTGCCCGAGGTCGACTACCCGACGATCCAGGTCACGACGCTGTATCCGGGGGCCAGCCCCGCGGTGATGGCGTCGAGCGTGACCGCGCCGCTCGAACGGCAGTTCGGGCAGATGCCCGGGCTGAACCAGATGTCGTCGACCAGTTCGGGCGGCGCGTCGGTGATCACCTTGCAGTTCAGCCTG
>JAKPAM010000061.1 GCA_029779435.1 Pseudomonadota bacterium
GCAGCGCTACAGCCGCGCCAGCAGCGAGAACCGTGAGCTCACGATCCTGTTCGTCGACATCCGCGGCTTCACGCGCATCGCCGAGACGATGGATCCGGAGGCCCTGCGCGAGTACATCAACGTGTTCCTCACCGTGATGACCGAGATCGTGCACCGCCATGGCGGCACGCTCGACAAGTACATCGGGGACGCGGTGATGGCATTCTGGGGCGCGCCGCTCGAGGACGCGCGGCACGCCGACCATGCCGTCGCGGCGGCGCTCGCGATGCTGGAAGCCGTGGAGCGCCTGAACACGATGCTCGCGGGCCGCGGCATGCCGCCGTTGCGCATCGGCGTCGGCGTCAACACCGGTGTCGTACGGGTCGGCGACCTCGGCTCCCGACTGCGGCGCGCGTACACCGTGATCGGCGATCCGGTGAACCTGGCTGCGCGCTTCGAAGGCCTGACCAGGCAGTATGATGCGCCGATCATCGTCGGGGAGACGACCATGCGGCAGGCAGGCGGCCAACGGTTCCGTGCGCTCGGAAGTGCGCGGGTCGCGGGACGCGAAGAGCCGGTCCTCATCTACGCGCCGGAATCCGTCGCGGCAGGGTCCCCCTCCTGCGGCAATCACAGCGCGCAGGACGATCCGGCGACGGATCCCGGCGCATCCACCGGTCAGGCGCTCGCCGATGAAGGTACGGGTCTTAGGCTGTAGCGGCGGGATCGGCGCGCGTGCGCGCACGACCTCGTTCCTGCTCGACGACGACGTGCTGCTCGACGCCGGTACCGGTGTCGAGGATCTGTCGGTGGAGGAGCTCGCGGCGATCGACCACGTCTTCCTCACGCACTCGCACCTCGACCACATCGCCGCACTGCCGCTGCTGATCGATTCGGTGGGCGGCATCCGCAACAAGCCCGTCGTCGTGCACGCGCTGCCCGAGACGATCGCCGCCTTGCGCGCACACATCTTCAACTGGGTGATCTGGCCGGACTTCACCGAGATTCCCCACTTCGAGCGTCCCTGGATGGTGTTCGAGCCGCTCGGCGTCGGCACCGTCGTCGAACTGGGCGGACGCTTCGTGCGCAGCCTGCCGGCCAATCACACGGTGCCGGCGCTCGGCTTTCACGTCTACAACGATCACGCGAGCCTGGTGTTCTCCGGCGACACCGGCCCCAACGACGAGTTCTGGCAGCAGGTGAACACGGTGCGCAACCTGCGCTACGTGATCATCGAGACGGCCTTCCCCAACCGCGATCAGGATCTCGCGGTCACATCGCGGCATCTGTATCCGATCCAGCTTGCCGACGAACTCGCCAAGCTGCAGCGCGAGGCGCAGATCCTCGTCACACACCTGAAGCCGTCCGACCGGCAGGTGATCGAACGCGAACTCGACGCGTGGGCCGGACGGTTTGCGCCACGCGTGCTGGAACGCGGCGAGATCCTCGAGCTTTGATTGCGGGCGGCCGCAGGTCGCGCGCTCGAAGTGAACAATCGCGGCACTCATGCGACGCAATGCGTCACTCCTCTGCGATCCGCGCGTCGTGAAGCGACGCGACCGGTCAGTCCGCACACCTCGGATGTGTATGCTTGCGGCCCGTTCAGCCCGTCGCGTGCCGTTCGTTCCCTGTTGACGGCCGTTCGATCGCATCGGCACGGGTGTTGCGCATACGGGCGCGTAGGGGCCGAAGGTTCGGCCTCGCCGGGATCCGCCGCGTCGGTCTTCCCGCCGGCCGCAGACACGGCCTTTCGTCCGATCGACATTTGGAGATGACAATGCAACGTACGGCAATGCTTCGCAGGAAAGTTCAGAAGGGCTTCACGCTGATCGAACTGATGATCGTCGTGGCGATCGTCGGGATTCTGGCGGCGGTGGCGATTCCGGCGTACCAGGATTACACGGTGCGCGCGCGTGTGACGGAAGGCCTGAGCCTGGCGTCGGCCGCGAAGGTGACGGTGGCCGAGAACGCCGCGAACGGTTCGGCGCTGGCCGCGGGGTATACCCCGCCGGCAACGACGCCGAACGTGACGTCGGTGGGTATCGCGGCCGACGGCATCATCACGGTGACGCTGACGACCAAGGCCGGTGGCGGCACGGTGATCTTCACGCCGGCACCGGTGCTGGTGGCGGGTACGCCCCCGAACGATCGCATCACCTGGACGTGCACCAACGGTACGCTGGCGCAGAAGTATCGTCCTGCCGAGTGCCGCACCTGATCCCAGGCGCACTCAGCAACAGGGAAAGCGCGGCTTCGGCCGCGCTTTTTCGTTTTCACGCGGCCGCGCGCCGGATCGATCATGCGTTGTTGCGCCCGCATCGATCGCCCGCTTCAGCGCCGGGCACAGAGTGCCGCCTGACGCGAACGTGCAGTCGCGGCGTGACGCGAATGTGCACTGCGCACGACGCATCACGTCACCTCTTGGTGTGACCGATGCGGACCTGGTTCATTCGGTCGCATCGACGGGGGCGCATCGGTCGCGCGCACCGTCCATCGATGCCGTGTGTTGCGCCGTGCGTCGGTCGATGCGACCGATGCCGGGATCTGCGCACCCTCTGGCACGAACGCTGCACGTGACTCGTTCGTGTCCTCGAAGGACATCACAGCTTCGTACCGATCACGAATCAAGGAGATGACAATGCAACGTACGGCAATGCTTCGCAGGAAAGTTCAGAAGGGCTTCACGCTGATCGAACTGATGATCGTCGTGGCGATCGTCGGGATTCTGGCGGCGGTGGCGATTCCGGCGTACCAGGATTACACGGTGCGCGCGCGTGTGACGGAAGGCCTGAGCCTGGCGTCGGCCGCGAAGGTGACGGTGGCCGAGA
>JAKPAM010000064.1 GCA_029779435.1 Pseudomonadota bacterium
CGATGTCGTCCCAGTTCGCTGCCTGGAAGACGATGTCCTTGGTCGCCGCGAGCGCGGTCGGCCCGTTGACCAGCAGCGCTTCAGCCCACTCCAGCGCGGCCGGAAGTGCCTGCCCCGGCTCGACGATGCGGTTGACCAGCCCCCATCGTTCGAAGAACTCCGGGCCGCGCAGCGTGCCGCTGAGCGCCACCTCCATGGCGATGTGGTACGGGATGCGCTTGGGCAGCCGGAACAGCCCGCCGCCGATCGCGACCACGTTGTGGCGGACCTCGGGCAGGCCCATGCGCGCATTGCGTGCCGCGACGATCAGGTCGCAGGACAGGCACAGCTCCAGACCGCCGCCGACCGCGACCCCTTCGACCGCGGCGATCAGCGGCTTGCGCGACGGGCGCTTGAACAGGCCGAACCCGCCGCGCGGCATCCGCTCGCGCAGGTCGCCACGGGCCGCCGCCTTCAGGTCGGCGCCTGCCGAAAAATCGCCCCCTGCCCCGGTGATGACGCCGACGAAGAGATCGTCGGTGTCGTCGAGCAGATCCATGGCGGCGTTCATGCCGCGGGCCAGCCCGGAATCGCAGGCGTTCTTCACCTCGGGCCGATTCAGCGTGATGACCAGGACATGGCCTCGCCGTTCGGTCAGCACCTTCTCGTTCGTGCTCTCGCTCATGACCATTTCCTCAAAGTGCGAAGGTGAAGCCGCCGTTGACCGGATAGACCTGCCCGGTCACGTAGTCGCTCGCCGACGAGGTCAGAAACACGACCATGTTGGCGACATCGGTCGGTTTGCCGAGCCGGCGGATGATGTATTTCTCGAGGATGCGCTTGGCACGCTCCGGGTCGGCGGCCATGCGCTGCTCGATCATCGGCGTGCCCATCGCACCGATCACCACGCAGTTCGCATTGATGTTGTGCCGGCCCATCCCGCGGGCGACCGAACGCATGAATCCGGCCGCGCCCGCTTTGGCGGCGGCGTAGATCTCCATGCCGGCGTCGCCCCAGCGGCCGGCGTCGGAGATGATCGTGACGACCTTGCCCGTCTTGCGTTCGATCATGCCGGGCAGCGCCGCGGCGGTGCAATTGATCACGCCGTCCAGATTGACGCCGGTCCAGGTGCGCCACACGTCGGGCCCGGTCTCGTAGAACGGCTTGCGCGCTTCCGGATTCGGCGTGGCGCCCGCATTGCCCGCATTGTTGATCAGCGCGTCGACGCGGCCGTATTTCTCGATGGCCTTCGCGAACATCGCCTTGACGCTGTCGTGGCTGCTGACGTCGGCCTGCAGCGCGATCGCGTTGCCACCGGCCGCGTTGATCTCGTCGGCGACCGTCTGCGCGCGCTCGAGGAAGTAGTCGTTGACGACCACGCCGGCGGCGCCATGTTCGGCCATGTGGATGGCAATCTGCCGGCCCACGTTCTGTCCGGCGCCGGTCACCAGGACCACGCGATCGGCCATG